>JAEZXF010000462.1 GCA_023419995.1 Pseudomonadota bacterium
CGCCCATGTTCTCGCCGAGCGAGACCACGCCGTCGTCGCCGAAGGCCGGGCAGTACTCGCCAGTCCTGGCGTCGATCGCGATCAGGCGCGCGTCGACCGTGGTGACGATCAGGCGCTCGTTGCAGGCCTGGCCTTCCACCGCCTGGCCGGCCGGCAGCGCGTAGTAGCCGACGCCCCGGCAGCGCTGCCAGAACGGACCCTTGGCCTGCGGATCGAACTTCCAGCGCTCCTCGCCGGTGTCGCCGTCGAGTGCGATGACGACGTTGCCGGTGGTGCAGGAATAGACGAGGTCGCCGATCTGCAGCGGCGTGTTCTGGTCGATGCCGATGTCGCCGCGCCCGGTGCGGTAGGTCCAGGCGAGCTCGAGCCGGCCGACATTCTCCCGGTTGATCTGGTCGAAGGGCGAGTAGCGCAGCCCCGCCGTGGTCCGGCCATAGGCCGTCCAGTCGGACGGCGCGTTGTCGCCGGCCGCGGCCGCATAGGGCGGGATCCCGGCCGAGGGACGCACGATGCCGTGCGGCACGAAGGTGAAGCCGAAGCCGGCGACGAACAGCACCGCGGCCAGCGCCGCCCCGCCATGGAACAGGCCGCGCCGGGCGGTCGCCGCCAGCGACGGCGTGAACAGGAGGGCGAACCCCGCCAGCGCCAGCGGCGCCATCAGGCGGGCGAAAAGGGCCCAGAAGCCGGTCCCGGCCTCCCACATCGCCCACGGCAGGGTCAGCACGGCGACGAGCGCGACCAGAAGGCCGCCGGCTGGCCATCCCCGCCACATCAGCACCGCCGCCGCCACATAGGCGATGCCGACGATCCCGTAATAGAACGATCCGCCCAGAACGATCAGCCAGCCGCCGGCGAGAGCCAGCGCCAGGCCGATCAGGCCGAGAACGAGCGCGAAGAGTTTCGCGAGAGCTTTCATTGACCACTCCTGTCTGTTGGGGGCTGCCCGGTGGCTGCGGGCGCAAGCGCGCGGCGCCGGAGGCCGCGCGCGGAAAGCGGGCGCGGAGGTCGCGGCGCCGATCGTAGCTCGCCAACACGTAGTACCGTCCCGCGCGCCAGACAATTGGGCCAAACGCGAGAGGCGATGTTGCAGACGGCAGCCGCCCGCCGCAGCCGACGGACGGGCGTTCGGTGAACCGAACGTTCGGCTCGGGCGATTCCGGAGAAGGGCGGAGCGGCTTTCCGCCCGGAGCCTCGCAGGCCGTTCCGACGTTTCCGCGAGATCGCGGCAACGATCTAGGCCGGGATGCGCCCTTCCTCGACGCCGTGGCAGGCGACGAGCGTGTCGCCGACCTTGTGGGTAGCCGGCACCTCGGCCTTGCAGCGCGCATTGGCGAACGGGCAACGGGGATGGAACGTGCAGCCCGGCGGCGGGTTGAGCGGGCTCGGCACGTCGCCGGCGATCGGGATGCGCGTCCGGCCGGTCATGGCGAGGTCCGGCACCGCGTCGAGCAGCATGCGCGTGTAGGGATGGCGCGGCGCGTTGAACAGCGTCTGGGTATCGGCCTGCTCGACGATGCGCCCGAGATACATGACGCCGACGCGCGCCGACATGTGGTAGACGACCGCGAGGTTGTGGCTGATGAGCAGGTAGGTCAGGCCGAGATCGGCCTGCAGCTTCTTCATCAGGTTGAGTATCTGGGCCTGCACCGACACGTCGAGCGCCGAGGTCGGCTCGTCGCAGATCAGGAAGCGCGGCTCGCCGGCAAGGGCGCGGGCGATGGAGATGCGCTGCCGCTGGCCGCCCGAGAACTCGTGCGGAAAGCGCGAGCCGTCCGACGGCGCCAGCCCGACCTGCCGCAGCAGCATGTCGATGCGCTCGGAGACCTCCTTCTCGTCGCGCGCCAGCCCGAGGAAGCGGATCGGCTCGGCGATGATGTTGCGCACGCGCATGCGCGGGTTGAGCGAGGCGTAGGGATCCTGGAAGATCATCTGCAGCTGCGCCTGCTCGGCCGCATTGCGCTTGCGCGCGTCCGCCGTGCTCAGGTCCTTGCCCTCGACGCTGAGCCGGCCGCGCGAGAGCCCGTAGAGGCCGACGATCAGGCGCGCCACCGTGGACTTGCCGCAGCCGGATTCGCCGACGAGGCTGAACGTCTCGCCCTGCCGGATGTCGAAGGAGACGTCCTCGACGGCGCGCACCGTGCGCGTCCTGCCGCCGGCCAGCCGGCCGATCAGGCCGGGGCTGGCGGTGAAATAGCACTGCAGGCTTTCCGCCCTCAGCTTGACCGCGTCCGCCGCGGGTTCGGCGTTCATGCGTCGCCCTCCTGGACATGCGCGCTGGGCGACGGGGCATAGAGGTAGCAGGCGACCTGCCGCGAGCCGACCTCGGCGAAGCCGGGCGGCGCGGTGAAGCATACCGGCATGGCCCTGGGGCAGCGGCTGCTGAAGGCGCAGTTGTGCTGGCGCTCGGTCAGGCGCGGCATCGAGCCGTTGATCTGGGCGAGGCTGTCGACGTCGTCGCCGATCGACGGGATCGCGCCCATCAGGCCCTGGGTGTAGGGATGCCTGGCGTCGTGGATGACGTCGGCCACCGGGCCGCTCTCGACGATGCGGCCGGCATACATGACGACGACGCGGTCGGCGGCCTCGGCGATGACGCCCATGTCGTGCGTCACCAGCATCACCGAGGTGCCGCGCTCGCGGCACAGCGATTTCAGCAGCGTGATGACCTGCGCCTGCACGGAGACGTCGAGCGCGGTGGTCGGCTCGTCGGCGATGATGAGGCGCGGATCGGCGCACAGCGCCAGCGCGATGACGACGCGCTGGCGCATGCCGCCGGAGAACTGGTGCGGGAAATGGTCGATGCGCTCGGCGGCGGCAGGAACGCCCACCGCGTCGAGCAGCGCGACCGCCTTCTCGCGCGCCTGCTGCCGGCTGAGCGGCAGGTGGGCGCGGATCGTCTCGCAGAGCTGGTCGCCGATGCTGAACAGCGGGTCGAGGCTGGTCAGCGGGTCCTGGAAGATCATGCTGATCTGGCGGCCGCGGATCGAGCGCATCTCCTTGCGCGACAGCTTGTCGATGCGCCGGCCGTCGAAGACGATCTCGCCCGAGGCGAGATAGCCCGGCGGGTCGAGCAGGCCGATGATCGCCGATCCCGTCAGCGACTTGCCTGCGCCGGACTCGCCGACCACGCCGACGATCTCGCCGGCGCCGATGGTCATCGACACGCCGTCGATGGCCAGAAGCGGCCCGTGCCGCGTGGCGAACTCGATGCGGATGTCGCGGACTTCGAGCAGCGGTTGCGCGGCAACCTTTTCCGAGGAAGAAGCCATGTCACCGCAGCCGTGGGTTGAGCGCGTCGCGCAGCCAGTCGCCCAGCAGGTTCACCGACAGCACCAGCACGCCGAGGACGGCGGCGGGAAACACGGCGATCCACCACTCGCCGGAGAACAGGTAGTCGTTGCCGACCCGGATCAGCGTGCCGAGCGAGGGCTGGGTGCTGGGAATGCCGACGCCGAGGAAGCTCAGCGTCGCCTCGGCGATGATCGCGAGCGCCAGATTGATGGTTCCGATGACCAGCACCGGGGTCATGATGTTGCGCAGCAGGTGGCGCGACATGATGGTGGAGGCGCTGAGGCCGAGCACGCGCGCGGCCATGACGTATTCCTTGCCCTTCTCGACCAGCACGGAGCCGCGCACGGTGCGCGCGTACTGGACCCAGAACGACAGGCCGATGGCGAAGACCACGGCGGCGAGCGCCAGATTCTCGTTGCTGCCGCGCGCGGTCGCCTTGATGACGCCGTCGATGAGCAGGGCGACGAGGATCGCCGGAAAGGTCAGCTGCACGTCGGCGATCCGCATGACGATGCTGTCGACCAGCCCGCCGAGATAGCCGCTGACCAGGCCGAGCAGGATGCCGACGACCATGGCGAGCAGGACCGAGCACAGGCCGACGATCAACGACAGCCGGGTGCCGTACATGATGGTCGAGAGGATGTCGCGACCCTGGTTGTCGGTGCCGAGCACGTAGCGCCAGTCGCCGCCCTCCAGCCAGACCGGGGGCAGCAGCGAATCCATCAGGTTGAGCGACGACAGGTCGTAGGGGTCGTGCGGGGCGAGCCACGGCGCGCCGATCGCACCGACCACCAGCACGGCGGTGACGACCGCCGCCACGACCGTGACCTTCGAGCGCCGGAAGCTGTACCAGAGGTCGCTCGCCAGCAGGCGGCGAAAGCCGTTGGCAAGGGCATTCATGAGCCGGCTTCCGAGGCGGCGGTGCGCAGGCGCGGATCGACGGCGAGGTAGAGAAGGTCGACGATCAGGTTGATCGTGACGAAGATGACGCCGACGAACAGAAGGTAGGCCGACATCACCGGGACGTCCGAGAACTGCACAGAGCGGATGAAGAGGAGGCCGAGACCCGGCCACTGGAACACCGTCTCGACGATGATCGAGAAGGCGATCAGCGAGCCGATCTGCAGGCCGACGACGGTGATGACCGGCACGAGCGTGTTCTTGAGCGCATGGCGGAAATAGACGGCGCGGTCGTCGAGGCCGCGCGCGCGGGTGAACTTGATGAAGTCGGTGCCGAGCACCTCGATCATGCCCGCCCGCACCAGCCGCATGATGAGCGTCATCTGGAACAGGCCGAGCGTCACCGCCGGCATGATGAGCGACTTGATGCCCGAGGCGGTGAGCAGGCCGGTCTGCCAGAAGCCGAGATCGACCACCGCGCCGCGCCCGAAGGTGGGCAGGATGCGGAAGTAGACGCCGAACAGCAGGATCAGCAGGATGCCGACCACGAAGGGCGGCAGCGACACGCCGAGGAGCGAGATCGCCTGGAAGGCGCGGCTCAGCGCGCTGTCGGGATGCAGCCCGCAATAGACGCCCATGGGGATGCCGAGCGCCAGCGCGAACAGCGCGGCGACGGCCGCGAGCTCGATGGTGGCGGGCAGCCGCTCCATGATGAGCGACATCACCGGCTGCCCGTCGCGGTAGGAGACGCCGAAATCGCCGGTCGCGATGCGCGAGACGAAATCGGTGAACTGGACGATGACGGGCCGGTCGAGGCCGAGCTCGGTCCTCAGCTTCTGCCGGTCCTCCATCGAGGTTTCCTGGCCGACCATGCTGGCGACCGGATCTCCCACGAACTGGAAGATCAGGAACGACAGCAGGGCGACCGCGAGGAGGACGAAGATCGAGTGCCCGATACGTCTGAGCAGAAGTTGGAACACGGATCCCCTCCTCGCGGCCGGCTTGCGGTCAGTTCACACGCGTGAAGCGCAGCTCGAGCCGGTCGTCGGGGCGCTGGTGGACCTCGACGTTCTTCTTCTTGACCCAGACGAGCGTCTGCTGGTGGAGCGGGATGTGAGCATTGTCCTGGCGCACCAGGTCGAAGGCCTCGTACATCAGCTCGTTGCGCCTGGCGTCGTCCATCTCCGAGGCGATCTGCGTCGTCAGCTCGTCGACCTTGGGGTTCGAGTAGCCGCCGAGGTTCCACGTACCGACCTGCGAGGTCGGGGTGTTCAGCAGGTCGTAGAGGATGTTGTGGCCGTCGTTGGTCGAGGTCGCCCACGCGTGCAGGTAGAAGCTGGTGTCGCGCGACAGCACCTTCTGGAAGAACAGCGAGCGGGTCTGCGCCTGCAGGTTCACCTTGACGTTGATGCGCGACAGCATGGCGGCGACGGCCTGGCAGATCGCCTCGTCGTTGACGTAGCGGTCGTTCGGGCAGTCCATCGTCAGCTCGAAGCCGTCCTTGTAGCCGGCCTCCTCCATCAGCGCCCTGGCCTTGTCGGCGTCGAACGGCAGGCGCTGGTTCAGGCGCTCGTCATAGCCGTTGACGCTCGGCGCGATCAGCGTGCCGGTCGGGATCGAGCCGTTGCGCATGATGCGGCTGCGGATCGCCTCGACGTCGATGGCCTGGTAGAAGGCCTCGCGGACGCGCATGTCCTTGAACGGGTTGGCGCCCTTGACGCTGCTGTAGAGCAGCTCGTCGCGCGCGCTGTCGAAGCTCAGGAACACGACACGGCTTTCCGGGCCCTGGAGAATGTCGAAGTCGGGCATCTGCTCGATGCGGGCGATGTCCTGCGACGGCACCGGGTACATCATGTCGACGTTGCCGGACAGCAGCGCGGCGACGCGGGTGGCGTTGTTGGAGATCGGCGAGAAGATCGCTTCCTTGATGTTGTAGGCCGGCTCGTCCCACCAGCTTTCGTTGGCGGCGAAGACGGTCTTCTCGTCGCGCTGGCGCTGGGTCAGCCTGAACGGGCCGG
The DNA here is from genome assembly GCA_023419995.1 of Pseudomonadota bacterium. Lineage (GTDB taxonomy): Bacteria > Pseudomonadota > Alphaproteobacteria > Rhizobiales > Rhizobiaceae > Aerobium. The sequence goes on from JAEZXF010000462.1 coordinate 6,210, forward strand.
TGCCGTTGGCCTGGTGCGTCGCGGCGTTCTCGCCGCCCTTGCGCACGTCGGCCGGCGCGTCGGCGCCGTTCGCCTTGCTCCAGACGGCGCTGACGATGAACCAGTCGGCCAGTTCGGACAGCAGGATCGGGTTCGGCTGCTTCGTCTCGATCTCGATCTCGTGGTCGCCGACCTTGCGCACGGCGACGATGCTCTGCACCCGCGGCTTGACGTCGGAGCCGTCCTTCAGCGAGCGCTCGTAGCTGAACACCACGTCGTCGGCGGTGAAGGGCGAGCCGTCGTGGAAGGTGACGTTCTCGCGCAGCTTGAAGCGCCACACGGTCGGGCTCGACAGCGACCACTCGGTGGCGAGCGCCGGCTCGATCTTCATCTCCCTGTCGCGACGGACGAGGCCCTCATAGACGTTCGCCAGCAGGCCGACGGTGGTGAACTCCGTCGTGCTGTGCGGGTCCATGGTGATGGCATCGCCCTGGAATGCCCACTGGAAGGTCTGCGCATGCACATCCTGAGACGCGGCCTGCACTGCGAATGCACTGATTGCGAGCGCTGCGGCCGCCTTCAGCATGAATCTAGCCATCGGTATCTCCCATTCTTCCCCGCGATCTCTAGCTCGCGGACTTGATGATAGGAATCAGTGAATGCCAATGTCAATTAACGGTATGCAATATATCTTCTATGGAATGGCGACATGCTCGGTATTGAGTGCAGCCGGCGTGGTGACGCCGAGATGCGCCATGGTGATCGCCAGTTCGTCGATGAGGAGCTGGAGCGCGTGGCGCACGCCCGCCTTGCCGCCGGCGGCGAGGCCGTACATGGCGGCGCGGCCGACCAGCACGAAGTCCGCGCCGCAGGCCAGCGCCTTGGCGACGTGCTCGCCGCCGCGGACGCCGCTGTCGAGGATGACGGTGAAGTCCGGGCCGACGGTCGCGCGCACCTCGACCAGGCTCTCGATGGTCGCCATCGCGCCCTCGATCTGCCGGCCGCCATGGTTGGAGATGACGATGGCGTCGGCGCCCTCGTCGCGGGCGCGGACCGCGTCGGCGGCCGACTGGATGCCCTTCAGGATCAGCCGGCGCGGCCACTGGCGGCGGATCTGCCGCACCACCTCCCAGTCGAGGCGGGCGGAGGATTGCGACGACATGTAGGCGGCGAGCGACTGGGCGCTGCTCTTCGGCGGGGCGTAGCGCTCGATCGAGGCGAAGCGCGGCACGCCGTGGCGCAGCGTCTCCAGTGCCCAGCGCGGGCGCGAGGCGATGTCCATCACCAGCGACGGCCTGGGTCGCAGCGGAAGCTGGAACCCGTTGCGCAGATCGCGCAGGCGTCGCGACGGCCGCGGCACGTCGACCGTCACCACCAGCGCGTCGAAGCCGGCGGCGTCGGCGCGGCGGATCAGGTCGTCCACCACCTCCTCCGACTTGGCGACGTAGAGCTGGAACCAGCTTCCCGGCGCGACCTCGCCGATGCGCTCGATCGAGGTGGTGCCGGCCGTCGACAGCGTGTAGGGCAGGCCCATCTCGACCGCGGTCCGCGCCACGCTCTCGTCGCCGCCGGGCCAGATCAGGTTGGTCAGGCCGACCGGGGCGATGCCGATGGGCGCGGCCCAGCGCCGGCCGAGAAGCTCGGTCCCGGTGTCGATGGTCTCGGTGTTCACCAGCGCCCGCGGCCGCAGCCGCACCTTGTCGAAGGCCTCGGTGTTGTACCTGAGCCCGCCCTCGTGCCCGGCGCCGCCGTCCATGAAATCGAAGATCACCCGCGGGATGCGGCGCCGGGCCCGGTTGCGGAGGTCGTCGATGCAGTGTGCTTTCATCGCGGTGATCCAGAAGGCTTCGACATGGTCGGGAAGGCCGGCCTTCCCTCGGGCGACGCGGCCCGGACCGCACGGGCCTGGCGCCGCGGCAGGCGGGCCGGCCCGCTCAGTCGGTGCGCATGATCTGGGCGGGATTGGCGCGCGGGTCGCGCGGCCCCCACTTCCCCGCCTCGACCTGGGCCAGGAACTCGGCCAGGAAGCGGTTGAAGAGGTCCGGCTCCTCGAGGTTGAGCGTGTGCCCCGCCTTCGGCAGGACGCACAGGCCCGCGCCCGGTATCGTCTTCTTCAGGAAGATGCCCGGCTGCAGGCAGTGGTCATCCTCGTCGCCGCCCATCACCAACACGGGCGCGGTCACGGCACGGAACTCCTTCTCGAGCGAATAGAGCGACGGGCGCCGCGCCTGGACGCCGCGCATCGTGTTGGCCGCGCCGCGCTCGGAATGAAGGCCTAGCCGCTCGGCGAACAGAGCCCAGCCGCGCGGATCCTTGTTCTGGAACTGCACCCGCGAGGCGCCCTCGGCGTAGGTCGGCGCGAACGCCTTGGCGCCGCGCGCCTCGAAGTTCTGCGCCACCTGCTCGGAGACGCCCTTGAAGTAGGCGTCGTGCTCCAGCTCGGCGCCGTAGCCGGTGCCGGCCGCGACGACCGACAGGATGCGGTCCGGGTGCCGGATCGCCGCGTGAAGGCAGGCGAAGCCGCCCATCGACAAGCCGACGATGTGGGCCTTGTCGATGCCCGCACCGTCCATGACGTGAACGATGTCGTCGGCCGCCTGCGCCTGCGAGTAGGACTCGACGCTCTTCGGGATGTCGGACGGCGCGTAGCCGCGGGCGGCGAAGGTCACGCAGCGGTGGCGACGGGAGAAGTGGCCCATCTGCGGCTCCCAGCTCCAGTAGCTGCCGCCGAACTCGTGGACGAAGACGATCGGCGTGCCGCTGCCCGCCTCCTCGTAATAGAGCCTGATGCCGTCGCCGGCCGTTGCGTATGCCATGGTCAACCTCAGATCACGGAGCGCCGCGAGTGGATGCCGCCGTCCACGGTGAAGATCGCGCCGCTGGTGTAGCCGGAGCGGTAGGAGGCGAGGAACACGATGAGATCGGTGATCTCGTGCAGGTGCGCCGGCCGCTTGAGCGGGTAGCGGTCGAGCAGCTCCTCGTAGCGGGCCTCGTCGCCGAGCCACGCCTTGGCGCGCTTGCGCAGCATGTTGTAGATGCGGTCGGTGTCGACGGGGCCGGGATTGACGCCGACGACGCGGATGTTGTCGTCGAGGCTCGCGCCGCCCATGGCGCGGGTGAAGGCCATCAGCGAGGCGTTGCCGGTGGTGCCGGCGACGTAGTTGGGGTCGAACACCTCGCCGCCGTTGCCGATGTTGTTGATGATGACGCCGCCGCCGCGCTGCTTCATGCGCGGATAGATCGCGCGGGTGAAGTTGATGTAGCCGAAGACCTTCAGCTCCCAGCCGGCGCGCCACTTCTCCTCGTCGATGTCCCACAGGTTGCCGCTGGGGATGACGCCGGCGTTGTTGACCAGCACGTCGACGTCGCCGGCGGCCTCGAGCACGCTCTCCACCGCGCCGGCCTCGGTCAGGTCCATCGCCTGATAGGCCACCTGCGCGCCCTTGGCGGCAAGCTCCTTCCGGATGCTCTCCAGCCGGTCGCCGGAGCGCGCGACGAGGTGCAGCGCGCACCCCTCCTCCGCGAACCCGGCCGCCAGCGCCTCGCCGATGCCCTGCGACGCGCCCGTGATGAGGACTTTCTTACCTTTCAGACCGAGGTCCATCTCATTCTCCAGATTTTGTTGTGATGAAGGCGGCGCGCGGCGCCGCGGTCAGAAAAGCTTGACCTGCTCGTTGTTGCCGCGCGCCTGCTCGACCAGGTCGGGCAGGAGGGCGACGAACTCCTCGACCCACTCCGCCGGCACGGACGTGCTGACCTTGACGAAGCGGTCGCCGAAATTGGGCGTGTGGTAGGCGCCCTGGCGGATCATGATGTCGTGCTTCTGGTATGCGGCCACCAGCGCCTCGGGCGCGACGCCCGCCTTGCCGGTCTCGATGACGACGAAGTTGCCGCTCGACGGGAAGACCGGCATCTCGAGATTGTCGATGCGGTCGACGGCGTCCTTGATGAGCTTCTGGTTGTCGCGCGTCAGCGCCAGCACCTGCGGGAACCACTCGGACTTGACCTTGAGCCCGGCGGCGGCGGCGCGCTGCGACAGGATCGACGAGCCGAGATTGTTCGGCGGCGCGGCCGAGAGCCGCTCGACGAGATCGGGATGGGCGACGATCGCGCCGATCCGCAGACCGGCAAGGCCGAGCCACTTGGAGAAGCTGTAGATGGTGATCGTCTTTTCCGGGTAGAGCGTCGCGGCCAGCGTGTGGTCGTAGGCGAAGTGGCGATAGGTGCAGTCGTGGATCAGCCAGGCGTCGGCCTTGCGGGCGATATCGGCGATGGCGGCGATCTCCTCCCGAGTGCAGGCGGTGCCGAGCGGGTTGTTCGGGTCGACCAGGTAGATGACCTTCGTCTTCGGGGTGATCGCCGCGGCAAGCCGCTCGGGCGCGAGGCGGTAGCCGTATTCCTCGCCGTAGATCGGGATCTGCGTCACCGTCGCGCCGACCGAGCGCGCGAAGGCCATCGGCCAGTTCCAGGTCGGGTCCGTGGTGATGAACTCGTCGCCGGGGCCGAGCAGCGTGTGGCAGGCGTGATAGAGCGACGCGACCGCACCGTCGGAGACCAGCGCCGACAGGCCGGGAAGGCCGAGATCGGCGACGATGCCCGCCCGCAGTTCCTCGAGCCCGGCCGGCGGCCCGTAGATGTGGAACTACTCCTCGGCGATGCAGCGCTGCCTCGCCGCGACGCCCGCCGGATGGACGGGAGCGTGGTTGGTGTTCTGGCCGAGCCAGCGCAGCCCCTTGTTGTTCACCAGCCTGTCGAAATGCGCGTTCCGCTCTTCAAATCTTCTCATGGCGTTCTCCCGAGTGCGCACCGCGCACGTTGGACGCACTATGGCAATGGCATGCGGGATAAGTCAATATTGTATACCGGACTTCTGCAATGGCATTTTAGTGGAATATGCATGCCACATCGCACAAGGTGCATGTCTTTCAAGGCTTGTTTGCCCGCCAGTTTTGAAGCACAGACGATGGGGCGATGATCGGAAAGGGCGCTGGGAGAGGACCGGACGATGCTGGATAGCGAAGCAACCTCGTTGACCGCCGAAGTGGCGACGCGACTGGAGCAGGAGATCCTGCAGGGCCTGCGCAAGCCGGGCGACCGGCTGGACGAGCGGCAGCTCGCGGAAGGCTTCGGCGTGTCGCGCACGCCGATTCGCGAGGCGCTCCAGCGGCTGTCGGCGAGCGGCCTCGTCGTCTCGCGCGGCCGCCAGGGCCTCCAGGTGGCGAAGCTGGCCGTCGCCGACCTTCTCGACGCCTTCAGCGTGGTTGCCGAGATGGAGGCGCTGGCCGCGGCGCAGGCGGCGCGGCGCATCCTGCCCGAGCAGAAGGACGTGCTGCAGAGAACGCAGGACGCCTGCGCTGCCGCGGCGACGGCGGGCGACGCCGAGGCCTTCTACCTGGCGAATCTCGACTTCCACGAGGCGATTTCGGCGGCGAGCCACAACCGGGTGCTGCAGGAGCACCTGCGCCGGCTGACCGTGAAGACCTCGCCCTACCGGCGCATCATCACCTACCAGTCCGACCGGATGAAGGCGTCGATCTCCGAGCACAACGTCATCATGGAGGCGATCCTGACCGGCGACAGCGCCGCCGCTGGCAGGGCGATGCGCTCGCACGTCACGCTTCTCGGGGAAGGCCTGTCCGACCTGATCCACTTCCTCAGCCGCTCGGAAGAGGAAAGCGCCGGCCGGCGCTGAGCAGCCCTCCGATCCCACCTCCCCACCCCGCGGACGCCTCTTCCCCCCACGACGGCAGGGGACAGGACGCCCTCGGGCCCGTGCGGCGAAGCAGGGAATCGTCCGGCAGGCGCGCCGGGTTCCGCGCCGGTGGTGCACCCTGTTCCTCGAATGCTCCGGCCTTCTCCCACCGGCAGGCACCGAAATCCACAGCTTCCGGCGGAAGCAGTGCGGCGCCGCACCGATTGGCTCCGGAAGCTGCAGCGGCCGGCTGGATTTGCGCCTTGCGGAATCCAAACCCCGCCGCTTCGGCCCGCGCACCGCGCATGCGTCAGCCCAAATGCGTACCAGATCATGCCGCCTGCACGCCGTATATGCAGGCGCACCGGGTTACCTTTTGCGTCAACGCATCATTCCGCAGCGATTTCATAATATTAACAAGCAAAATCGCGACGGTGGCGTTCTCTCCGGCGCGCGGAAGCGCGTTCAGGAATTTTCTCCAAATTATACGAAACCATGTTGCATGTATGCCAAATGCCGATCATAGTCGGCCATCATGGTTGGTCATGGGCTCCGGCCCGATTGACGGAAGTGAGGTCATGACGGGAACGTCCGGCGGAAAGCGGCCATCGGATCTTGTGGACGGCGAGCGCCTCTGGCAGCGCCACATGGAGCTGGCGCGCTGCGGCGGCCGCGACGACGGCGGCGTCAACCGGCTCGCCCTGTCGCCCGAGGAAGCCGAGGCGCGCGCGCTGCTCGTCGGCTGGGGCCGCAGGATCGGCCTCAAGCCATACACCGACGCCGCGGCGAACCTGTTCCTGCGCCTCGAAGGCCGCGACCCGGAGGCCGCGCCCGTGCTGTCCGGCTCGCACATCGATTCCCAGCCGACCGGCGGCAAGTTCGACGGCGCGTTCGGCGTGCTGGCGGCGCTCGAGGCCATCGAGGCCATCGTCGCCGCTGGCCGCACGCCGCTGCGGCCGATCGAGATCGTCGCCTGGATGAACGAGGAAGGCTCGCGCTTTTCCCCCGGCATGGCCGGCTCGGAGGCCTATACCGGGGTCAAGCCGCTCGACGTGCTTCTCGACGTGCGCGACGCCGACGGCGTCAGCGTGCGCGAGGCGGTGGCGCAGATCCATGCCGGCGACGTCGACGTGCCGCTGCGCGCGATGCAACGCCCGGCCCATGCCTTCATCGAGGGCCATATCGAGCAGGCGGACGCGCTGCAGCGCGCCGACAAGGCGATCGGCATCGTCACCGGCATCCAGGGGACGCGGCGCTACCGGGTCACGGTCACCGGCGAGGCCGCGCATGCGGGCACCGCGCTGCGCAGGGACCGCAAGGACGCGCTGATGGCGGCGGCGCGCATGGTGTGCGCCATCGACGAGGCGGCGAGGCAGCCGGACGACCTCAAGCTCACCGTCGGCCTGTTCAACGTCTTCCCGAACGCGCCCTCGGTGGTGCCGGAGAAGGTGTTCTTCGCCGTCGACGTCCGGCACAACGACACCGCCGTGGTCGACGGCATGGACGCCGTCGTGCGCGGGGCGGTGGAGCGCGAGAAGGGGCCGTGCGCGGTCGAGCTGAAGCAGATCGCGCAGGCGCCGTCGCTCGACTTCTCCGATGCCCTGCGCGGCGTGCTGTCGTCGGTCGCGGCCGACCTCGACCTGCCGATGATGGACGTCTATTCCGCGGCCGGGCACGACGCCAGGCAGCTCCACTATTTCTGCCCCACCGCGATGTTCTTCATCCCGTGCCGGGATGGCATCAGCCACAACCCAAACGAATGGGCGGAGCCCGCGCATGTGACGGCGGGAGCCCGGCTCCTCGCCGACACGCTGTGGCGCATCGCCGACGAAGCATAAGGAACGACGATGGCAGACAGAGCCGCCTCCGCGCAGCCCATTGAACTCGACCTGTTCATCGGCGGCGAATTCCGCAAGTCCTCCGGCGACAAGCGCACCACCGTCGTCAACCCGGCGACGGGGCAGAAGGTCGGCAGCATCGCCAAGGGCGAGCGCGAGGACATGCTGGCGGCGGTGGCCACGGCCGCCGCGGCGTTCGACAGCGGCGTCTGGTCGGAGATCGACGCGCTGGAGCGCAGCCGCGTGCTCCACGCCATCGGCGACGCGCTGAAGGCGCGGCTGAACGAGTTCGCCCATCTGGAATCGCAGGTCACCGGCCGCGCCATCCGCGAGATGACGGCCCAGCTCGGCCGCCTGCCGGAGTGGTTCTACTATTTCGGCGGCATCGCGCGCGGGCTCGAGGGCCACGTCAAGCCGTTCAAGGGCCAGTACCTCAACTACACCCAGTTCAGCCCGCTCGGCGTCGTCGGCCTCATCACCTCGTGGAACCACCCGCTGCTCATCTTCCTGAAGAAGCTGGCGCCGGCGCTGGCGGCCGGCAACACGGTGGTGGTCAAGCCGCCGGAGCTCGCGCCGATCACGCCGCTGCTGTTCGCGGAGATGGCGACGAAGGCGGGGCTGCCGGCCGGCGTGCTCAACATCGTTCCGGGGTCCGGCAGCGTCGTCGGCAGCGCGCTGTGCGAGGCGCCCCGGCTCGCCAAGATCGACCTGACGGGCGGCACCGAAACGGGCCGCATCGTCGCCACCGCCGCCGCCCAGCGCCTCATCCCGGCGACCATGGAGCTCGGCGGCAAGGCCCCCGTCATCGTGTTCGACGACACGCCTCTCGACGAGGCTGTCGCGGGAGCGGCGTTCGCCGGTTTCATCGCGTCGGGCCAGACGTGCGTGGCCGGAACCCGCTTTCTCATCCAGGAGACCGTCTACGACGCCTTCGTCGAGAAGCTGGCGAAGAAGGTCTCCGCGTTCAGGCTGGGCGACCCGCTCGAGCGGTCGACCGACATGGGGCCGGTGATCTCGCGCAGCCAGTTCGACCAGACGCTCGACTACATCGCCTCCGGCATCGCCGAGGGCGCGCGGCTGGTGGCCGGCGGCAAGCGGGCGCAGATGTCCGGCGCGCTCGCCGACGGCTTCTTCATCGAGCCGACCGTCTTCGCCGACGTGTCGCCCGACAACCGCATCATGCGCGAGGAGATCTTCGGGCCGGTGGTCTGCGTCATGCCGTTCAAGGACGAAGCCGACGCGCTGCGCCTCGCCAACGACCACGAGTTCGGTCTCGGCGCGTCGATCTGGACCCGCGACATCAGCCGCGCGCACCGCGTCGCCCGCGCCGTGCAGGCCGGCATCGTCTGGATCAACGACCACCACAAGAACGACCCCGCGTCGCCGTGGGGCGGATTCGGCTCGTCCGGCTACGGCAAGGAGAACGCCTGGAACGCGCTGCACGAATATTCCAAGGAGCAGAGCGTCGTCGTGCGCCTCACCCCCGACTTCCCGGACTGGTACGCGGGAAGCGACCGCTACAGCTGAGCGACGGAGGCCCGCCGCGGCGGGCGCCCGATCGAACGGCAGGACGATGACAGGCCGCCCTTGCGCGCGAGCGCGCCGCCCGGCGGCCCCGAGACAGGAAGGACGTTGAATGTCGACCTCAGTAACCCGCACCGCCAGCGATGCGTTTCTCGAATCCCTTACCGCGGGCGGGGTCGACGTCGCGTTCTCGGTGTTCGGCACCGACCACGCAGGCCTGATCGAGAGCTGGGCGAAGCACGGGGCCAACAACAACCTCGCCGCCGTGCCGCGGCTGGTGATCTGCCAGCACGAGAACGTGGCCATGAACGGCGCGCTCGGCTACGCGCATTTCGCGGGGCGCGCCCAGGCGGTGATCGCCCATGTTGACGTCGGCACGCTCAACCTCGGCGCCGGCCTCCACAACTCGCTGCGCAACCGGCTGCCGGTGCTGATCTTCGCCGGCCTCGCGCCGTGGACCGAGAACGGCGAGCGCTTCGGCGGCCGCGACCACTACGTCCACTGGATGCAGGACGTCGCCGACCAGCGCGGCAGCGTGCGCAACTACGTGAAGTGGGAATACGAGGTGCGCAGCGGCAGGGCCTTCCCGGCCGCCGTCTCGCGCGCGCTGCAGATCGCCCACACCGCCCCCAACGGCCCCGTCTACATGACCGCGGCGCGCGAGCCGCTGGAAGAGGAGGCGCCCGACGAGCTGCGCTATCCCTCGATGCCGGCGCCCGCGCCGACCGTGCCGGCGCCGCAGGTCACGCGGGATCTGGTGGCGAAGCTGCGCGCGGCGAAGGCCCCACTGATCCTGACCACGTCGCTCGGCGGCGAGAAGGGCGCGGTCGAAGCGCTCGTCGCCTTCGCCGAGGAATTCGTGGTGCCGGTGGTCGAGATCCGCCCCTTCCACGTCAACATGCCCGCCGACAACCCGCTGCATCAGGGTTATTTCACCGACGCCAAGATCGAGCTGCTGCGCAACGCCGACCTGATCCTGTCGATCGACTGCCCGATCCCGTGGGTGCCGGTGCTTGAAGAACCCGCCGACGAGGCGGAAGTGGTCTGGATCGGCCAGGATCCGGTGGACGTGAAGATCCCGATGCGCAGCCTGCGCGGCGACCTTTTCATCCAGGCAAGCCCGCGCGAGACGCTGAACGAGCTGACCCGCCTCGGCAGGGAGAAGCCGGCGGCGGACCGCGACGCGCTCGACGCCCGCCGCGCCAGCCTCGCCGCCTCGCACGACCGGCTCCACGCCACATGGGACCGCGACGCGGCCGGCGACCAGCTCACCGTGGCGCGCGTCGGCCGGCTCGTCGCCGAGGTGTGCGGCGAGGACGCGCTCGTCATCAACGAGACCGTGACCAACGACACCCGCATCCTGCGCCAGCTGCGCAAGACGAAGCCGGGCACGCTTATGGGCGAGGCGGGCAGCGGCCTCGGCCTCGGCCTCTCGGCCGCGCTCGGCGCCAAGCTCGCCCGGCCGGACGCCGACGTCGTCTGCCTCCAGGGCGACGGCTGCTACGTGTTCGGCACGCCTTCGGCGGTGCACTGGGGCGCCCGCGCCCACGACGCGCCCTTCCTCACCGTCATCCTCAACAATGGCGGCTGGCGGGCGGTGTCGCGCTCGACGGCGATGATGCACCCCTCCGGCCATGCCGCCGAAGCCGGCTTCCCGGAAGGTCGCTTCCAGGCGCCGCTCGACCTGTCGAAGACGATCGAGGCCGCCGGCGGCATCGGCATCACGGTGCGCACGCCGGAAGAAGCCAGGGCCGCGCTGCAGGACGGCCTGGCGCGCGTGCGGGCGGGAACCAGCGTCGTCATCAACGCGATGGTGACCGACTAGAAGGAAGCAGGCACGGCGGGCGGAAACGCCCCGGCGGGACCACACAGTTCAACAGGCGTGAAAAGGGAACACGGAGATGGCTATGTTGACGAACAGAAGGCAATTCATCCAGAGCGCCTCGGCGCTCGCGGCGGCGGCGACCCTCGGCGGCACGATGGCCGCAAGGCCGGCCTTCGCCCAGGGCGGCCCGGTCCGGGTGACCCATTTCGGCGGGCCGTACCAGGTGCTCGACGAGGTGGTCGGCAAGCCGTTCGAGGCGGCCGGCCACGGCAATGTCGAGTACACGGCGAGCCTCACGCCGGCCACCATGGGCCAGCTCCAGGCCAACCGGGCCAATCCGCCCTTCGACGTCGTGATGCTGTCGCGCCCCGCGGGCGTGCGCGCCGGCCGCGCCGGCCTCGTCGAGGCCATCGACAAGTCGAAGCTGCCGAACCTCGCCCAGCTGCAGGAAGGCTCGCTCAGCGAGGACAATTTCGGCATCCCGTTCGTGCTCGACACGATCGAGATCATGTACAACAAGACCATGGTCGGCGAGCCGATCACGTCCTGGCTCGACCTGTGGCGGCCGGAGCTGAAGGGCAAGATCGCCCTGCCCTCGACCAGCGTGGTCTTCGCGCCCGACTTCGTGGCGCTGATCGCGCGGGCGCTCGGCGGCAACGAGAAGGATCCGGCGGCGGTCGACGAGGCGTTCGCCAAGATCGTCGAGCTGAAGGACAGCGTCCGCACCTTCACCACCAACCCGGAGCAGGCTTCGACGCTGATGGAACGCGGCGAGATCGCCGCCACGCCGCAGTTCGGCGTCCGCGTCTCGAGCGTCATCCGCAACAACCCCGACGTGACCCGCTCCTTCCCGACCGAAGGCGTGGCCGCGCGGCCCTACGACCTGCTCGTCCCGAGCGAGTCGCCCAACAAGGACGGCGCCTACGCCTATATCGACTTCATCATCGCCAAGGAGAGCCAGGAGAGGATCGCCGCGGCGCTGTGGGCCACGCCGGTCAACGCCCAGGTCGACCTGCCGGCCGACGTGGCCGACAAGGTGGTGACGGACTTCGGCCAGCTCATCTTCTGGGACGACACCTTCATGGCGAGCGTCGAGAAGGACTGGCGGACCCGCTGGGAACGGACCGTCCAGTCCGGCTGACGGCGCGCGGGCGCCGGGCGCCCGGTATACAATCGGCGCGCTTGCGGAAGGGCCGGGCCTTCCGGCCCTCCGCGGTTGCGTCTCGCTCAGGGAACGTGCATCCCGTCGCCCGTGCGGGCGGTGGGATGCCTCGGGGAACAGGATCGCGCAGCAGATGACCACGGCAAAGCCCACCGGACACGGAACGAAACCCGCGGCGGCCGGCGACGCCGGCGAACGCGGCATCGACCTCGACATCCGGTCCGTGAGCAAACGCTATGGCGGCCTGGCCGCGGTCAACAACGCCAGCCTGTCGATCCGCAAGGGCGAGATCATCTCGTTCCTCGGCCCGAGCGGCTGCGGCAAGTCCACCCTCCTCAACATGATCGCCGGCTTCGTCGACCCCGACGACGGCGACATCACGCTGCGCGGCCGCTCGCTGGTCAACGTGCCGCCGCACAGGCGCGAGACGGGCATGGTGTTCCAGCACTACGCGCTCTTCCCGCACATGCGGGTGGCCGGCAACATCGCCTACGGCCTCGAGGCGCGCAAGCAGCCGGCGTCGCTGATCCGCGAGCGCGTCGCCAGGATGATGTCGCTGCTCAAGCTCGACGGCTTCGAGGACCGCTACCCGGCCGAGCTTTCCGGCGGCCAGCGCCAGCGCGTCGCCGTGGCGCGCGCGCTGGCGGTGCAGCCCCAGGTGCTGCTGCTCGACGAGGCGCTGAGCGCGCTCGACAAGAACCTGCGCGAGGAGATGCAGATCGAGCTGTCGCTGCTTCTGCGCAAGCTCGAGATCACCACCATCATGGTGACCCACGACCAGGCCGAAGCCTTCGCCATCAGCGACCGCATCGCGGTGATGGAGCGCGGCAGCATCGTCCAGGTCGGCACGCCGCAGGAGGTCTACCGGCGGCCGGGCTCCAGCTTCGTCGTCGAGTTCCTCGGCTCGGCCAACCGCCTGCCCGCCGCCAGCGTGACACGGCAGGACGGCATGCTCGAAGCCGCCACCGCATCGGGCATCCGCGTCCGGGTGAAGGACGACGGGCGCGAGGGCGACGCCTTCAACATCTACGTGCGCAGCGAGGACGTGCAGCTTTCGCCGACGCCGACGGCGACGCATGCCGGCCGCCCCGGCCGGATCACGCTCGTCACCTTCCTCGGCTCGGTGTCGCGCTACGTCGTCGACCTCGATGGCGTGCAGGTGGTGGCCGACTGCCCGCCGGACGGGCTGCAGTTGGGGGCCGGCGACGAGGCCTGGCTCGATATCGCGGCGGAGCGCTGCTACGTCCTGCCCGCCGGGGACCGCCCATGACCGCCGCCGCACCGACGATGGGCCGGCGGGTCAGGCAGGCGGCGCCCTGGATCTGGCTCGTCCCGTCGATCGCCGTCTTCATCCCGTTCTTCATCCTGCCGATGGCGGTGGTGCTGCGCAACAGCCTCAACCGCGACGACCCGATGGCGCTGATGGTGGAGGATGTCACCCTCGCCAACTATGCCGAGATCCTGACGGACCCGTACTACCTCACCGTCTTCACCAACAGCATCGGCGTGTCGCTGGGGGTCACGGTGGGGACGCTGATCCTCGGCGATCCCTTCGCCTACTTCCTCGTGCGCTACGCGCGGGCCTCGCGCGCCTTCCTGTTGTGGGCGATCTACCTGCCGCTGATGGTCAGCGTCATCGTGCGCGCCTTCGGCTGGATCGTCATCACCGCCGACACCGGCCTCATCAACTCCGTGCTGATCGGGCTCGGCATCATCAAGTCGCCGCTGATCATGCTGTTCGAGCTGGAGAGCATGGTGCCGGCGATGATCCACCGCTACCTGCCGCTGATGGCGCTGCCGCTGATCAACGCGCTGGGCCGGATCGACGAGAGCCTGCACTCGGCGTCGTCCAACCTCGGCGGCGGCCGCTTCTACACCTTCCGCCGGGTGGTGCTGCCGCTGAGCAGCCCCGGCATCATCGCCGGCAGCCAGCTCGTCTTCGCCAACGTGCTGAGCGACTTCGTCATCCCGAACCTGCTCGGCTCGACGCGGTTCCGGGTGCTGGCGCCGGTGATCTACGAGGAGGCCGCCGTGCACGTCGCCTGGGCGACCGCGGCGGCGCTCGCCATGGTCATGCTGGTGATCGTCGTCATCATGCTCGCCGCGTCGAACTACACGTTCCGGCGGCTGGCGCCTTGGGCGAGGAACCTCTGACATGTCGACATTCCGCGAAGCCGAGGAGCGTTTCGAAGCCCGCATGCTGGCGATCTATGTCGGCGGCGTGACCGTGTTCCTCATCGCCCCGATCCTGCTGCCGATGGTCATCTCGTTCTCGAGCAATGCGAGGATCGAGTTCCCGCCGCCGGGCTTCAGCCTGCAATGGTACAGGGCGGCGCTGGAGAACGAGCTGTTCCGCCGCGGCCTGTGGAACAGCCTGATCATCGCCACGGCCTGCGCCGTGATCTCGACCATCGCCGGCACGGCGGCGGCGATCGCGCTCAACCACTACCGCTTCGCCGGCCGCTCGACGATCCAGCTCCTGCTGATGCTGCCGCTGGCGCTGCCCGCCGTGGTCAAGGGCCTCGGCATCATGTTCATGCTGCCGTCCTACGGCATGTCGCAGGGCGTGCTGGCCACGACCTTCGCCCACTGCATCCTCGGCATTCCCTACGTCGCCTACCTGGTGCTGGCGACGCTGGCCAACTACGACCTGACGCTCGAGCAGGCCTCGGCCAATCTCGGCGCGTCGCGCATCACCACCTTCCGCCGGGTGACGCTCCCGCTGATCCGGCCGGGCGTCACGGCAGGCGGCATCTTCGCCTTCCTGATGTCGCTCGACAACGTGTCGCTGTCGCTGTTCACGGCGGCGGGCGACACGCTGCCGCTCCGGCTGATGCAGCACATCCAGCACAATGCCGATCCCACCATCGCGGCGGTGTCGACCTTCCTGACGCTGGCGGCGCTGGGAATCATGGTGCTGTTCGGGCGGACGATCCGCCAACGGCAGCTGAGCGGCCTGAAGGAGCACTGAGCCCAGCCGCCGCCGGGAGGCGGAGGCGGCTCGCGACGATGCCGGCGTCACTTCTCGCGCCAGGGCCCGCGCATGGAGATGGAGCTGGCGACGTTCGACACGTTCCGGGCGAGCGAGCGCTGCTCCTCCGGCTCGAGCTGGCTGCCCGGACGCACGACGTTGATGTTGACCGCAGCCACCGCGCGGCGCGACGCGTCGAAAATCGGCGCGGCGACGGAGATGTCGCCCTCGAAGATCTCGTGGTGCGTCACGGCGAAGCCGTTGCGGCGGATGGTTTCGAGCCGCGAGACGAGCTCCTCGCGCGACATGATGGAGCCGCTGGCATAGGGCACGTAGCGGACGTCGCCGATCAGGCCCTCCGCCTCGTCCGCCGGAAGATGGGCGACGATCGCCTGGCCGATCGCCGAGATGTGCCAGGGGAAGCTCGACCCGAGCGTGACGTTCGGCGCCACCACCTCGTGCCCGGCCGCGCGCACCACCACCGTGAGCGCGCCGCGATCGAGCACGCCCATGTTGACGGTGAGGCCGAGCTGGCGGTTGCAGGCGAGGATATGCGGCGTCGCGCGCTCGATGAGCTGGTTGCCGCGCAGGTAGATCGACCCCATGCGCAGCAGGCCGGGGCCCGGCGAATAGCGCCGCGACGCCTGGTCCTTGACCAGGAGGCCGGCGGCGACCAGCGTGCGGGTGAAGCGCTGGACCGCCGTCTTCTCCAGCCCGGTCATGGCGACGAGCTCGGCCAGGCCCAGCGTCTGGTGGCCGTATTCGAACGCATCGAGAATCATCAGCCCGCGCTGCAGCGAGGAGCTGATGAGTTTCGCCTTGCCGTCCGCTTCCTTCATGAAATCCCCCAAACCGGATTCGTGCGCGGCCGGTCCGTCCTCCCGCGGAAGCAATGCTTCCAGGGGGTTGCGGCCCTTCCTTCGCGCGTCCGGCACGTCTGCCTTCTGTCGCGACGATCCCGGCGAATGGCGCCGATATTCCACGGTGGATCGAAGCAGTCAAAGCGCAGCGAGAATAGTTGACACGTGGCGCGTTAAATGAATTACTACGGTAATTAACGCTACACAATAGCGATTATCGCTACATTGATGCAGGACAGACGATGGACCCTCAACAGATCGACGGCTTCCTTCAGCATCTGAAATCAGTGGTCGGGGCCCCCAACGTCCTCACGGACGACGGCGACCTGGCGCCCTACCTCGTGGATGCCCGCCGGCGATACAGGGGTTCCACCCTCTGCGTCGTTCGTCCGGCATCCACCGGCGAGGTGTCCAAGGTTTTGGCGCTGTGCCACGAGGTCGGCGTTGCCGTGGTGCCGCAGGGCGGCAACACCGGCATGTGCGGCGGGGCCACGCCGCACGCCGACCGCAATTCCATCGTTCTCGCGCTCGGCCGGATGAACCGCGTGCGCAGCATCGACCCCCTCAACAGCACGATCTCGGTCGATGCCGGCTGCACGCTGGCCGCGGTGCAGGCCGAGGCCGCCGCCGCGGGCCGGCTGTTCCCGATGTCGCTCGGCAGCGAGGGAAGCTGCCAGATCGGCGGCAACATCGCGACCAATGCCGGCGGCACGGCCGTGCTGCGCTACGGGCCGATGCGCGACCTCGTCCTCGGCATCGAGGCCGTCATGCCCGACGGGCGCATCGTCAACGCGATGAAGGCGTTGCGCAAGGACAACACCGGCTACGCGCTCAAGCACCTGTTCATCGGCTCGGAAGGCACGCTCGGCGTCATCACCGGCGCCGTCCTCAAGCTGTTCGCCAGGCCGGCGTCCAACGCGGTGGTGCTGGTCGGCCTCGACGACATCGACGCGGCGCTGCACCTCCTCCACCACGTGCAGGCGCGCGCCGGCAGCCGCCTGACCAATTTCGAGGTCATCTCGCGCGGCGAGTACGAGCTGGTCATGAAGCTGCCGAAGGGCCTGCAGGACCCGCTGGCAGAGCGCCACCCGTGGGTGGCGATCGTCGAGCTGACCGACCCCGACCCGCAGGCCGCCCTCGACGACGAGCTCGCGACCATCGTGCACGAGGCGATGGAGAACGGCACCGTCAGGGAGGCCGT
This sequence comes from Pseudomonadota bacterium, assembly GCA_023419995.1. Taxonomy (GTDB): domain Bacteria; phylum Pseudomonadota; class Alphaproteobacteria; order Rhizobiales; family Rhizobiaceae; genus Aerobium. The sequence continues at coordinate 23,262 of JAEZXF010000462.1, forward strand.
GCTCGCCAACAGCGAGGCGCAGGCGGAGCTGATCTGGGAGATCCGCCACTCGGTGACGGAAGCCAACATCAATGCCGGCCTGTCCTTCTCCCACGACACCTCCGTGCCGGTCTCGCAAGTGCCAGATTTCGTCCGCGGCGTGGAATGGCGGGTGACCGAGCGCTTCCCCGCCGCCCTGCCGGTCTTCGTCGGCCATGTCGGCGACGGCAACATCCATGCCGTGGTCGTGCTGCCGCGCGACGCGGCCGAGGCGCAGGACGTCGAGGCGACCGCCGCCGCCGTCAACGCCATCGTCGACGAGGTGGCGCTGTCCCTCGGCGGCTCGATCAGCGCCGAGCACGGCATCGGCCGCTCGAACCGGGCGCGGCTGCGCGCCTATCTCGACCCTGCCGACCTCACGCTGATGCGGGACATCAAGGGCCTCTTCGACCCGAAGGGCCTGATGAACCCCGGCGTCCTCTTCTGAACCCGATGACTGGCGAGCCCATGACCAACAAAGTTGTCCTCATCCATCCGACGATCCGGCCCGTGGGCGTGGAGATTCTCGAGAAGCGCGGCCAGATCACGCTCGCCCCGGACGGCGACGAGCGCACGGTGATCGAGGCGATCAACGCCTCGGGCGCGCAGGCGGTCGTCATCCGGGTGGAATCGGCGACGCGCGCCATCTTCGAGGCGTGCCCGAGCCTGTGCCTCGTCGGCATGCATGGCGTCGGCACCGACGCGATCGACCTCGACGCGGCCACCGACACCGGCGTCCTCGTCCTCAACACGCCGTGGGTGAACTACAAGTCGACCTCCGAGCACGCCCTGGCGCTGCTGATGGCCGTGTCCAAGCGGATCATGCCCGGGCACCGCGCCGTGCAGGAGGGCGAGTTCGTCTCGTACCGCAACACCCATCTGCCGCAGGAGCTCGAGGGCAAGACGCTGTTCGTCATCGGCGTCGGTCGCATCGGCGGCGAGATGGCGCGCAAGTGCAAGGCCGCCTTCAACATGCGCGTGCTGGGCATCGACCCGGCCTACGATGCCGCGCAGCTGGCGGAGAAGGGCGTCGAGCAGGTGACGTTCGAGGACGGCCTGGCGCAGGCCGACTTCGTCACCATCCACACCCCCCTCAACCCGACCACGCGCAAGATGATGGACGCCCGCGCCTTCTCGCTGATGAAGCCGGGCGCGGTCTTCATCAAC
>JAEZXF010000563.1 GCA_023419995.1 Pseudomonadota bacterium
CCTCGATCTCCGTCAGGTTCGTCTCGTCGAGGATGCCCGCGAGATCGCGGATCAGCTGCTGGTCAATCCCGGATTTCCTGGTCGACATCGTGGGCTCGTTCCTGGTGATTGGGGACAACGCGGACATCCTTCGCCGGCCGCTCCGGCGACCTGCCCCGCCGTGGGCGGCGCCGGACAGGTGTTCAGACCTTGCCCGGCAGGTAGGTGACCACTTCGGGGAACAGGATCAGGAACACCACGAAGAACACCATGATCAGGAAGAACGGGGCGGTGGCGCGGATGATCGTCGTCATCTTCTCGCCGGTGATGCCCTGGATCACGAACAGGTTGAGGCCCACCGGCGGCGTGATCTGGGCCAGCTCCACCATCAGGATCAGGAACACCCCGAACCAGATCTTGTCGTAGCCGGCATGCAGGACCAGCGGCAGGACGACCGGAAGGGTCATCAGGATCAGCGACATGCCCTCGAGCACGCAGCCCAGCAGCACGTACACCGCCATCAGCAGCAGCATGAGCTGGAACGGCGTCAGCTCGAGCGCCTGCACGTAGGCCGAGATCGTCTGCGGCAGCGCGAGATAGCCCATCGTCGTGCTGAGGAAGCCGGCCGCGCCGATGATCAGGCCGAGGAAGCTGGAGGTGCGCGCCGTGGACAGGCAGGCTTCCCGGATCACCGCGAGGCTGAGGGAGCCTTCCAGCAGCATGATGACGAGGGTGATGCCGACGGCGACCGAGGCGGCTTCCGAGGGGCTCGCATACCCGCCATACATCGACCCCAGGATGACGGCCATCAGGAAGATGATCGGTATCAGCACGCGCGCCTTCTGGAAGCGCTCCTTCCAGAGGGCGATGCCGGTCGGCCCGTCGATCTTCGGCGTGCCGCCGAAGAACGAGCGTATGGCGAGGTAGCTCATGAAAGCCAGGCCGAGCAGGATGCCGGGAATGATGCCGGCGGCGAACAGCTTGAGAACCGACGTCTGCGTCAGGACGCCGTAGATGATCATGATGATGCTGGGCGGGATGAGGAAGCCCAGCGTGCCCGCCCCGGCGAGGGAGCCCATGATGATGTTCTTGTCGTAGCCGCGCTTGGGAAGCTCGCTCAGCGTTATGCGGCCGACCGTGTTCGTGGTCGCGACCGAGGAGCCGGAGACCAGCGCGAAGAAGGCGCATCCCAGAACCGTCGTATGGGAGAGGCCTCCCGGAAGACGCCGCACCCAGGGTTCGAGCGCATAGAAGATGCCGTCGACGAACCGCGAGCGGAACAGCAGCTCCGCCATGAGGATGAACATCGGCATGGCGATGAGCTCGGGCGCGGAGAGGACGTTCCAGACCGTCTGCGCGAGGATGCGGTCGACCGGCAGGTTCCGGAACAGCTCCAGGCTGGCGATCCCGACCCCCAGCAGGCCCAGGGAGACCCAGACCCCGCTGCCCATGATGAGAAACAGCAGCACAAGCGGCGTGACAACCGACAGCGGCATGACGAATTCCTTGCGGACTGCGCTACTCGGTCGTCGCGCCAGCCGTGTGAGTCAGTTCAACGGGACGACCCGCGAGCACGTAGACGATGCGCAGCGCGATCTGCAGCGACAGCAACGCCGACCCGCCGAGAAGGATCGCGAAGGGATACACCAGCGGAATGTTGGCGACGGTGCCGGACGTGCGGCCGCTCGCCCAGTAGCCGAGCGCGATCTTGCCGAGGCTCCATGTGAGGAAGAGCGCGACGGCGAGCCCGATCGCCGAGGAGACGAGATCGAACAGCCGCGGATTGAACCCCTTCATCAGGGTGATCTGGACGTGGCCGCCGATCCGCAGCGTGTAGGCCGCGGCAAGGAACACCGCCGCGACATGCATGTAGCCGGCGAATTCCCAGACGAACGGGAGGCTGATGCCGGCGGCGTTGCGCAGGAAGATCTCCGCGATCTGCATCAGCGCGACGGCCAGGAGCAGGAAGCCGGCGAAATAGGCCAGCAGACGGGAAAGGGCATCGACGCTTCTCGTCACCACGCTGAGCACACCGACACCCTCCCGCTGACTGCCGTTCCCGCCTAGCGGTTCTCGAACGCTTCCACCAGCTTTGCCGCGGTCTCCCCGAGCGTCTCAAGCTCGGCCGCGCGCAGCGGTGCCGCGGTCTCGCGAAGCTGCTGGCGGATCTCGTCGCTGATCTCGCCGTTGACCATGCCCTTCTCCGCCAGGATATTCATCTGGGCCGCGTCGGTGTCCTGGGCGGACTGCCAGAACGTCGGCTCCAGCTTCGCACCCAGCTCCTCGATCGCCTTCCGGTGCTCCTCGGTGAGCTCGGCCCAGGCGTCGAGATTGACGGTGACGGCGTTCAGGTTCCACGACTGCCGGGTGGGATAGCCGTATTTGAGGAACTCCCAGAACGATCCGTCCACGGCGAACGGCGCCGAGGTGGCGACGGCGTCGATGGCGCCCGTCGCGAGCGACGGGATGACCTCGCCCCAGGGAAGCTGCACCGGCGTCATGCCCGCGGCCTCGAAGATCTTGGTGGACGCGGCATCGTAGGACCGGATCTTGATGCCGGAGAAGTCGGCGAAGGTGTTGACCTCGACCTTGGTGAAGATCTGCTGCTGCGGCGACGGGATGGTGTAGATCACCTTCTGGTTGTTGCGGGCAGCGATGTCGTCGAGCAGCGGGCGGAAGTAGGCCTGGAACTCGATCATCTCCTCGAAGCTTTCCATCAGGTAGGGAAGCGACTGGATGCCCAGGAGCGGCTCGTCGCCGACCTGCTGGTTGAGGAAGACGTCGCCGATCGGCACAAGGCCGTCCCGCACGGCGCTCAGCATCTCCGGGCCCTTGTAGCCGAGCGATCCGCCCGGATGCAGGGTGATGAGGACCTCGCCCGCCGTCGCTTCCTTGACGGCGTCCGCGAAGTCGGCGGCGCGCTGCACCATGTAGTTTTCGGGAGCCCACGTCAGGGGCAGGTCCCAGTGCGTCTGGGCGAAAGCCGATCCCGCGGTGGTGCTCAGGGCGATCGCTGCGGTCATCAGTGCGCGCTTCATGAAGTCATCCCCTTTTCTTGCCGTGAGGCATTCCGGCTTTCCCGGACCTCGATCAAGCCAGACTGAACTCCGGGCCTGTGGAAAAAAAGCGATATAATTTTATTCATTTATATTCCCATATAGAATGGACAGCTTGGACAGGCCAACGCCGGCCGCGGCCCGCGATGCCGGGCGGCCGGACGAGCGCCATGCATCGGCAAAGGGAGCCGCGATGAGCAGCCCGATCACCGTCAAGCAGCTCGAGGCCTTCTACTGGATCGCCATGCTCGGCACCTTCGAGAGGGCCGCCCTGAAGCTGAACGCCACGCAATCGGCGATCTCGAAGCGGATACAGGAGCTCGAACGCATCACCGGCATCACGCTGTTCGACCGCAGCCAGCGCGGCGCCCGGCTCACCGCCCTGGGCGAGGACCTGATCGCCATCGTCGAAGAGGTTCTCGCGCTCAACGAGAACATCATGTCGCTGCAGAACTCGTCGCGGCGCCCGGCGCGCAAGCTGCGCATAGGCGTGACCGAGCTGACCGCCATGACGTGGCTGTCCCGGCTCATCGCCCGGATCCGCGAGATCTATCCCTCGATACTTCTCGAGCCGGAAATCGACATGAGCAGGAGCCTCTATGGCCGGTTGATGGAGGAGGAGATCGACCTCATCATCATTCCCGACGTGTTCACCGATCCCAACGTGACCGCCGTGCCCATCGGCAAGGTCGAGAACGCATGGCTGTGCCGCCCGGACCTGGTGGGCACGGGATCGCCGATATCGCTGCAGCAGCTCGCGCAGTATCCCGTGCTTACCCACGGCGACCAGTCCGGCTCGGGCCTGTACTTCAAGAAATGGCTCAAGTCCGAGGGCGTCTCCTTCAGGAAGATCTTCTCCAGCGACAGCATCTCGGCATTGCTGGGGCTGACGCTCGGCGGGATGGGGGTGAGCCACCTGCCCCTCCAGTGCTTCGGCTTCCTGATCGACGAGGGCAAGCTCAGCGTCATCAGCACGACGCCGCCCCTGCCGCTCGTGCCCTATGCCGCGATGTACCGCAACGACCGGCCGCAGGCGATGACCTCCGCGATCGCCGAGGTCGCGTCGGAGGTGTGCGATTTCTCGCGCCAGTATCAAGTGTAGCGACGATGGCGAACCCAAGGCCGGCCTCGGCCCGGTCGGGATCCTCAACCCTCCGATCCGGCTTCGGCGGCGTGTCACGGAAATGCGCGATGAGGGGAGCGTCCGCCGCACGGGGGGCTCCCCATCCCGCCACCCGCCGCGGCGGGACGATCCGGGCCTCGCGCGCCTATTCGTTGATCTCGGGCTCGACCAGCTTCGCGAGCTTGCGCAGGGAGTCCTGCCAGCCGAGGTAGCAGGCCTCGGCGGGGATCACGTCGGGCACGCCCTGCTGCTTGATGTTGATCTCCGTGCCGACCGAAACGGCCTTGAGGTTCACGGTGACCGTCATCTCGCCCGGCAGGTTGGGATCATCGAACGTGTCGGTGTAGACGAGGCGCTCGCCCGGCACGAGCTCCAGATAGGTGCCGCCGAAGGAATGGCTGTTGCCGGTCGTGAAGTTGCGGAACGACATCCTGTGCCTGCCGCCGACCCTGGCATCGAGCTCGTGGAGGGTGCAGAGAAAGCCGAAGGGGGGGAAGCCAGCTCGCAACCGCATCCGGTTCGAGGAAGGCGCGGTAGAGCTTCTCGGGGCTTGCGGCGACGACGCGGTGAAGACGGATCGTGCTGGGCATGGGTTTCTCCCTTCGGTTCGGTTTCATCGGGGCGGTTCGATCGCCATGGTGGAACGGCGCAGGAGGCATATCACGCTGCCCTGCCGCTGCCTCCCTTGGCGCATCCTTCCGCCATCGCATGCGCTATCACCGGGAGGATAGGACATGGCCCTGGAATAAATTGGGCGCAGGCCGCTTATATCACCGGTCGGCCGTTTGCCGCGGATATTCGAGCTGCATGGCGACCACGTCGGTGGTGCGCACGCCGTAGCGTGCCGTGATCGCGTCGAGCGTCCGGTCGAGCGCATCCGCCGGCCTCCGGTCGGGGAACGTGGGCACGCTCCGGCCTTCCGGCCAGCCCGCCGCTGGACGGTCGGGGACGACGCGGACGCCGTTCATGGTCTCGACCGCCTCCGGCGAGGCGGCGAAGGTCGTCACGCTCGACCGGTAGGTGCGCGACCAGGCGTCGGCCGCGAGCGCCAGCGACACCTCGTCCATGCCGGGCGCGAGCCGGATGCCGAGCTCCTCCCGGTTCCAGAACGCCATCCGGTTGGCGAGCACCGTGGCCGCGAACGGGCGGGTCAGCCTGAAGGCGGCGCTCGCGTGCCGCGCGCTCCACTGTTCGACGCCGAGGTCGCGCGCGACCGCTTCCGCCCTGGCCCGGCCGGCGATGGCCTCGATCAGCGTCAGCATCATCGGCATCGACGCGGTGATGCCGGTCGTCGTCACCACGCCTCCGTCCGAGACCAGGCGCCGGTCCTCGACATAACGGATCGTCGGGCTGCGCTTCAGCATCTCGCCGCGATAGTACCAGTGCGTCGTGGCGCGCTTGCCGTCGAGCAGGCCGGCCGCCGCAACGACCTTCGCCCCGGCGCAGATGCCGATGATCGTCGCGCCCTTCCCAGCCTGGCTTCGCAGCCAGGCGGCCACGGCCGGGTCGTCGTCGCGGCTCATGGCGGGGACGATCACATAGTCCGCGCCTTCGGGATGCGCGGCGTCGAACTGCGCGACCGCCGCGTCGGGCTCCACTTCCAGCGCCGGATAGAGCTGCACCCGGCCGGGCCCGGTCGCCAGCATGATCACGTCGGCCACGTCGGCGCGCCGCAGTATGCCGGTCGGCATCAGGTAGTCGGTGGTCTCGGTGGCGTCGTTGAGGCCGATGACGGCGACCAGCGGCCGCTCCCGCTTCGCCGGCGCGAGCGAGGCGAGCATGGCGTCCGTCTCCGCCTGCGGCACGGGCGGCGCTTCCGCCGCCACCGTTGCCGCCGGCAGGCTGAGCATCCAGCCGCCGAAGCCGGCCAGCGAAAGGACGACGAGCGCCACGCCGCCCCGGATGAAGAAGGATCTCGACATGCCGCGTCTCCCGGGCATGGAAGAAGAAGGGGAAGCGCTTTCGATCGGCCGCTCGGCCTGTGGGGCGCTTCCATCGAAGGCCGGACTCTAGCAGTCGACGCATGTGGCAGAAATGACAAAGATGCGGTAATTTCTGCCAATGCATCACGTCGTCTTCATCGTCTATCCGGGCTTCGAGCTGCTCGACGTTTCGGGGCCCGCCTCGGTGTTCAACGGCGCCAATCGCGCCCTGAGCCGGCGCGGAAGGCCGGCGTTCTACAAGGTCGTGCTCGCTTCGGCGGAGGGCGGCACCGTCGAGAGCAGCAGCGGCATCGCGCCGGAAACCCTGCCGGTCGCCGCGCTTGATCCAGGCGAGGCACAGACGGTTCTGGTGGCGGGGGCCGAGCGCGAGCCCCTGCTGCAGGCGGTGGCGGATCCCGTCCTGAAGGCAGCCCTCCCGCACCTTGCCGCTGAGGCGGGGCGCTTCGGTTCGGTCTGCTCCGGCGGCTTCGTGCTCGCCGCGCTCGGGCTGCTCGACGGCCGCCGCGTCGCGACCCATTGGGATTCCTGCAAGCCTTTTGCCAAAGCCTTCCCGAAGGTCGCTGTCGATCCCGATGCGCTCTACGTGGTCGAGGGCAGGCGCTGGACGTCGGCCGGGGTGACCACGGGCATCGACATGGCGCTGGCGATGGTGGCGCGCGACCTCGACGCGGCGATTGCCGGCGTGGTCGCCAGACGGCTGGTGCTCTATGCCCGGCGTCCCGGCTACCAGTCCCAGTTCAGCCCGGTGCTCGAGGCGCAGGCGGCGGGCGATAGCCCGTTCGCCGAGCTGATCGGATGGATCCAGTCTAATCTCGACGCGCCGCTCGACGTGCCGTCGCTGGCCGCCCGCGCCGGCCTCAGCGAACGCACCTTCCATCGCAGGTTCGCGGCGGCGACGGGACAGACGCCGGCGCGCTTCGTCGAGATCGCGCGGCTCGATGCCGCGCGCATGCTGCTGTCGCGCGGGCTGTCGCTGAAGTCGGTCGCCGCGCAGGTCGGGCTTTTCCCGGCCGCGCGCCTCGCGGAAGCGTTCGAACGCCGCTTCGGCATCACCCCGCGCCTGTTCCGCGACATGCATCCCGAGCTGTAGGGGGTGAAAGGCCGCTTCCCGCGCGGGCGGCCCCGGGGGACCGGAGGCGGCCAGTCCGCCCTCGAATAGTCATGCCGGCGGCCGCCCCCGCAACGCCGTGATGCGGTTCCTGCAAGACGTCCCGCCACACTTCCAACGACCGGGACAGCTCGTCTCAATTCTATCTCGGCTTCTCTGATCGGCTGATTAGAAAAATGGAAGGGAAACCTCCCGGAATCCGTGCGCTCAATCGGGAGGCTGTTCGGGCACGTTCTCCGGCGGAATGACTGGCGTGGTTCCGGTGTCCGGCGGCGGCTCCTCGATTTCCCGATCGCCGATCTTCGGCGGGGTCAGCACGCCGTTGCACTTCTCAAGCTCCGGCGGCGCGGCGTCGTCTGCCCGACCGTCGGCCTCGTCGTCGGAGCCGGCCTGCGCGTCCGGTCGCGCCTGGCATGGATCCGTCGCGCCTGTCATGTCGGGACCGTACTCCTGACCCTGGGCGATCAGGGGACCTGATGCGACGATGCAGCACACCAGGGCCATCGTGAGGAAAGAGGAGCGGGCTGCGCCCGGCGCCGGGGAATCCGGCGGGGAGGGCACCTCGGCTGGGAGATCCGGCGGTATCTGGATCGGCTCCTCGCCCGGCGAGGGGACCGGATCGGGCGACGACGGAGGAATGCCCGGCGGCTCGTCGGTTTGCGGGACCTCGGGCGGCGTCGGCGGCCGCGCCGGCTCCGCACCGGGATTGTCCGGTGCGGGCTGCGGATCGTTCGGGTCGGGCATGGACGCGTTCATCTCGATGCTCAGGGGGTTCTCCAACCCCAATCCCGGCGAATGCGATGTGTTCCCTCGGAAGCCGACGGCGTGCGGCGAGGGAACGCCGAAAGGGCCCGAGCCTTGAGCGACAGGCTTGCCGGCAAGAGACGGCGAACCGCTTCCACCGTGCCGCCAGCGCCTTATCCGCCGGACGGATTTAGCCTCGCGGACAGCCTGTCGCTGCGGGCTTCTTCGCATCGGGCGTGAGCCGGAGCCGGATTGACGGTCGGCCATGCGCGGCAAGCCCGCATGATTTGCTGCCAAGGGGAGGGGCGAGGCTTCCCCGCGCTGCGGTGGAAAGTGCCGCGGAGCGGCTTGGCGCGAAGGATCTGCCCTGAGGAGGACGATTGAGGATATGTCGAGGCGGGTTGGTGCTTGGGGATATCAAGCAGAACCGGCAGATCGGATTCGCTGTCAGCAGCGTTCGCGGTTGGCAGCCTTCAGCGCGGTCATCGCGATGGAAGGCGGCTTGGGCCGGGCAGCGTGCCGGGACGCCGATGTGATCGCGTCGAGGAGCGGGGTGGCCGGTTGCGCGCTCTCCTCGCCTGCTCCCGCGTATCATCCCGGCGCGGTCGGCGAATGCGTCGGGAGCGGCCGACCGTTGCCGTCGGCCGCTCCTGTCCGGCTAGGCCGGGATGCGGTTCAGTTCGCGGCCGCCTTGGCGGCCTCGATCCAGCCGTCGAACGTCGCCTGATTGGCCTTGACCCACTCGTCGGCCTGGCGCTCGAGGTCGGCGGGCTTGCTCTCGCCCTTATACATCTGCGCGTTCTGGGCGAAGATGTCCTCGAGCGGGATGCTCATCTCCTCGAACAGCTTCCTCGCTGCCGGGTTGGCCTCCAGGAAGGCGTTGTTGGCCACGACCTGGATGTCGTTGGCCGGCCAGCCCATCTGGCAGGGATCGTCGGCGCAGCCCTTGACGCCGGGAATGGCGGTGTGGGCCTCCATGTCCTTCTGGTCGGCGGGCAGGTTCGCCTCCTGCACCTGGAGCCACACCACGTCCTCGTCGGGCTTCAGCAGGCCGACGGTCCAGTTCGGCGTCCAGGTGTAGAAGAAGATCGGCTTGCCCTGCTCGTAGCGGCTGATGGCGTCGGCCATCGACGCGGAATAGGCCGCCTGGATCTGCTGGACGGTGTCGTTCAGCCCGTAGGCCTCCATCTGGTGGGTGATGGTCAGCTCGCAGCCCCAGCCGGGCGGGCAGGCGACGAGGTCGGCCTTGCCGTCGCCGTTGTCGTCGAACAGCTTGGCGACCTCGGGCTTCCTGAAGTCCTCGACATATTTGATGCCGTTGGCCTCGGCCGTCTTCTTGTCGATCAGGTAGCCCTGCAGCGCGCCGCCCTTGGCGACGTAGCCGACGGTGCTGGCCTTGTCCTTGATGTCCTCCAGATAGGTGTTGTGAAGCGGGAACCAGCCGCTCGCCCAGAAGTCGATGTCGCCCTGCGCCAGCGCCTGGTAGAAGGGCGGGTTGTCGAGCGCCATCGGGCCCTCGACCGCGTAGCCGAGCGCCTCCATCGCCTTCTTGTAGATCTGCGCCTGGAACCATTCCGTGTCCCAGGTCGGCTGGCCGAGCTTCACGGTCTTGCCTTCCCCGGGCAGCGACTGCGCATGGAGCGGCGCCGCGCCCAGCATGAGCGCGGCGAATGCGAAGCCGGCGCCCGTCATCAATCTGCCAACAGCCATTTTCGGTACTCCCCTTTTATCGCCGCGCGCCGCGCGGCCCTGCCTTGTGGTCTTGCCTCGTGGTCCTGTCTCGAACTCATGCCTCCGAGAGGTTTCGCGCCGCCGCTGCCTCGGGCTTGCGGCGGGAAGGGCTGCGCCGCCGCGCGGCCGGGTCGGCGTTGCCCAGCGCCTGCGTGACGCGGTCGAGGATGATCGCCATCAGCACGAGGCCGAGGCCGCCGATGCCGGCATAGCCGATGTCGAGCCGGCCGAGGCCGGTATAGACGGTGAGCCCCAGCCCGCCGGCGCCGATCAGCGCACCGATCACCGCCATGGACAGCGCCAGCATCAGCGTCTGGTTGACGCCGGTCATGATGGTGCGCAGCGCCAGCGGAAGCTGGATCTCCCACAATATCTGCCGCCGCGTCGAGCCGAAGGCGTGGCCGGCCTCGACCAGCTCGCCCTGCACCTGCCGGATGCCGAGGTCGGTCAGCCGCACCAGCGGCGGCAGGGCGAAGATGATGGTGGCGATGACCGCCGGCACCATGCCGACGCCGAACAGCATGACGATCGGCACCAGATAGACGAAGGACGGGATGGTCTGCATCACGTCGAGCACCGGGCGGATCAGCGCCGCGGTGCGGTCGCTGCGCGCCGCCGCGATGCCGAGCGGGATGCCGACGACGATGCAGAACACCACCGCCGTGACGATCATGGCGAGCGTCACCATGGTCTCGCGCCAGATGCCGATCCAGTCGAGCAGGATCAGCGAGGCGAGCGTGAAGGCAGCGAGGCCGCGTCCGCCCCACCGCCACGCCGCCGCCACGGCGAGCGCCACGATGACGGCGAACGGCACGGCCAGAAGCAGCCCCTGCAGGCCGTCGAGCACCCGGGCGATCGGCCATTGCAGGGCGCGGAAGAACGGCCGGAGCGTCGGCACTAGCCAGTCGCGCACCGCCGACTGGATCCAGTTGTCGAGCGGCAGGTTGCCCCAGTGCGACGGCCGCAGGAGGTCGGCGGCGGCCTGGAGGCGGGTCAGCGTCTCGGATGCCATGGTCACGCCCTTTCCTGTTGCGGCGCGCCGACGAGCGCGGCCGTCACGTCGGCGGCCGAGACCACGCCTTCGGGCTCGCCGGCGGCGTCCAGCACCACGACCGGCCGCGATGCGCCGACGGTGGCGAACACCTCGTGCAGCAGGCGGCTGCCGTCGACCGTCTCCGCGCCCCCGGCCATCAGCGCCCGGAGCGCGGCGGCGTCCGCCGGCTGGCGGATCGCCGCGCGCACCGGCAGCACGCGGCCGCGGTCGATGTCGCGGGTGAAGGCCGCGACGTAGTCGTCGGCCGGGTCGAGCACGATGTCGGCCGGCCAGCCGACCTGCGCGAAGCGGCCGTCCTTCATCACTGCGACATGGTTGCCCAGCGTCAGCGCCTCGTTCAGGTCGTGGGTGATGAAGATGATCGTGGTGCGGTACTGGCGCTGCAGCTCGATCAGCTCGCCCTGCATGTCGCGCCGGATCAGCGGGTCGAGCGCGGAGAACGGCTCGTCCATCAGCAGGATCTCCGGGTCGAGCGCCAGCGCCCGGGCGAGGCCGACGCGCTGCTGCATGCCGCCGGACAGGTCGGACGGGTAGCGGTCGGCCCAGTCGGCGAGGCCGACGCTCGCCAGCGTCTTCAGCGCCTTGGCCCGGCGCTCGGGCTTCGGCTGGCCGCGCATCTTCAGCCCGTACTCGACGTTCTCGGCCACGGTGCGGTGAGGCAGGAGGGCGAAGTGCTGGAAGACCATGGTGATCTTCTCCAGCCGCAGCGCCCGCAGCCTGTCCTGCGAGGCGGCCACGATGTCCTCGCCGTCGATCTCGATCGAGCCCCGGGTCGGCTCCTGCAGCCGGTTCAGGCAACGCACCAGCGTCGACTTGCCCGAGCCCGAGAGGCCCATCACGACGAAGATCTCGCCGGCGTCGACCGAGAACGAGATGTCGTTGACGGCGAGCACCGAGCCGGTGCGCTCCAGGATCTCGGCCTTGCTGGCGCCGGCGCGGGCGAGCTCCAGCGCTTCCGCCGAGTTCGCCCCGAACGCCTTGCTGAGACCGCGCACCTCGATCCGCCGGGCTTCCGGGCCGTCCTCGGCGGTGCGGGTTGCCGGCACGCCGTGCATCAGGAAAAGCCCCCGGTGGGCAGGCGAGGGGCGGGAAGATGGGGTGCGTCGGGGCGGCCATGCCGCGCCGGAAGCGAACCGGCCGTCCCGCGCGCACCTGTCGCGGCGTTGCGCATGCTTCCTCCACCCCTCGTTGCGCCCCCTGCCTTGCGAAGGGGCATGCCGGCGGGCGTCGTCGCCCGTTCTGGAAGTCATGATTTCAAGCACCGCGCCGGCTTGTAAACTGCACCGCCACGAATGCGGCGCATGACCTGAGGTAATGCCACATCGGCGGGAGGAACCGGCCGAGGGGCCGGCGTCAGCCCGGCGGCAGCTCGCCCGTCTCGGTGCGGATCCAGCGCATGAAGGCCTCGACCTGCGGCTTGGCGGCATGGTCGTGCTTCAACACCACGTAGTAGGCCTCGCGCGTGCGCAGCGACTCCGCCGAGACGCGCACGAGCTGGTTGAGGCGGATCAGGTCGTGCACCAGCCGGTTCCAGCCGAGCGCGATGCCCTCGCCGCGCATCGCGGCATGGATGGCATCGGTGTAGAAGTTGCAGCTCAGCGTGATGTTGCGCGCCGCGCCGCTGTAGCCGAAGGCGGAGAGCCAGCGTTCCCAGCCGGTCCAGGACGGGTCCTGCGAGTCGCTGGCGATGAGGTTGTGGCGGGCGAGGTCGGCGACGCAGTCCGGCGAGCCGTGGCGTTCGAGATAGCCGGGGCTGCACACGGGGAAGACGTCGTCGTTGAACAGCGCCACGCTCTTGCCGTCCGGCCAGCGGCCCTCGCCGTAGCGGATGGCGACGTCGATGTCCTCGCGCAGCAGGTTCACGGCGCTGTCCTGGGTGACGATCTTGAGCTTGACCTCGGGGTTGGTGCGGCGGAAGTCGGAGATCTTCGGCAGCAGCCAGAAATGCGAGAACGCGACCGAGGCGGCGATGACCAGCTCGCCCGGCTTCTTCTCGTCGGCGATGGCCTGCACCGTGCGGGCGATGATACCGAGCGCCTCGGACATCGACTTGGACAGGGTGTGGCCGCGCTCCGTCAGCTCGATCGAGCGGTGCAGCCGGCGGAACAGGGGGAAGCCCAGCGTCGCCTCCAGCGCCTGCACCTGGCGGCTGACGGCGGCCTGGGTGATGCCGAGCTCCGAGGCCGCCCGGGTGAAGCTCGCCTGCCTGGCGGCGGCCTCGAACACCACCAGCGAGGTCATCGGCGGAAGCTGACGGCGGAATCCAGACATGAGCCTGCCTCATGCGTAACGCGTGAAAAAGTGACGTTGACGCTGTTATCGCATAACGGATGCTCATGCGCAGCGGCTTTTGCCGACCATCGCTGTCGCAAACGGGAAAGGGACCTCGGCATGGATCTCGCCGCCGAAACGCAGGGCGCGACGGAAAGCGGCGCGACCCGTCGCCGCGAGCGCGGCGGACGCACCGCGCGCCGCGAGCAGCGCGCGCATCCCTCGCAGGGGCTCGGCCGGCCCTATATCGTGCGCAACATCCCCACCTACGACGTGCTGTCGGAGGAGAACCTCGTCCGCATCGAGGAGACGGCCGACCGCATCCTCGAGGAGATAGGCATCGAGTTCCGCGACGACCCGCAGGCGATCGAGCTCTGGAGGCGGGCCGGCGCAAAGCTGGACGGCGTGCTGGTGCGCTTCGAGAAGGGCCTTCTGCGCGACATCCTGAGGACCGCGCCGGCGCGCTTCACCCAGCATGCGCGCAACCCGGCGCGCTCGGTGGAGATCGGCGGCAAGTCGGTCGTGTTCTCGCCGGCCTACGGCTCGCCCTTCGTCATGGACCTCGACCGGGGCCGGCGCTACGGCACCATCGAGGACTTCCGCAACTTCGTGAAGCTGGCGCAGTCCTCGCCGTGGCTGCACCATTCGGGCGGCACGATCTGCGAGCCGGTGGACGTGCCGGTCAACAAGCGCCACCTCGACATGGTCTACAGCCACATCCGATATTCCGACCGCGCCTTCATGGGCTCGGTGACGGCGGAGAACCGGGCCGAGGATTCCATCGACATGGCGCGCATCGTCTTCGGCGAGGCGTTCGCCGACGAGAACTGCGTCATCCTCGGCAACGTCAACGTCAACTCGCCGCTGGTGTGGGACGGCACCATGACGCTGGCGCTGCGCGCCTATGCCCGCGCCAACCAGGCGGCGGTGATCGTGCCGTTCATCCTCGGCGGCGCCATGGGGCCGGTGACGAATGCCGGGGCCATCGCCCAGTCGCTGGCCGAGACCATGGCCGGCTGCGCGCTGACCCAGCTCGAGCGTCCCGGCGCGCCGGTGATCTTCGGCAACTTCCTGTCGTCGATGTCGCTGCGCTCGGGCTCGCCGACCTTCGGCACGCCGGAGCCGGCCATCGGCTCGATGGTGGTGGGCCAGCTCGCCCGCCGGCTCGCCCTGCCGCTCCGGTGCTCGGGCAACTTCACCACCTCCAAGCTGCCCGATGCCCACGCGATGAACGAGGGAACGATGTCGATGCTGGCGGCCGTGCATTGCGGGGCGAACTTCATCCTGCATTCGGCCGGCTTCCTCGACGGGCTGCTCTCCATGTCCTACGAGAAATTCGTGATGGACGCGGATTTCTGCGGCGCGCTGCACACCTATCTCGACGGGGTGAGGGTGGACGACAACCAGCTCGCGCTCGACGCCTTCCGCGAGGTGGGACCCGGACACCACTTCTTCGGCTGCGCCCATACCATGGCGAATTACGAGACCGCCTTCTGGGACTCCGAGGTGGCCGACAACGAATCCTTCGAGAAATGGGAGGCCGCCGGCGGAACGGATGCGGCCGTCCGCGCCAACAAGCGCTGGAAGCAGGCGCTTGCCGAATACGAGGCCCCGCCGATGGACGAAGCGACGGACGAGGCGCTTCAGGACTTCATCGCCCGCCGCAAGGCGGCGGTGGAGGATGCGTGGTACTGAAGGCCGCGCCGGCAGCACCGTGACGATCGCGAAAGCGGGCGTCGATCCTCTCCTTCATCCTTACCAGACCAGGCACCCGGCGCTGATGCGGGCAGGGAGCAGGATCCGGGCGTAGCCTGTTTCAAAGCCGGTCTCTCGGGAGCCGGAGCAGACGTGGTCCCGCGCAACCGGCTCGTTCCGCGGCCGCCGTCAGATGTCCTTTGCGATGCGCAGGCCGTCATAGATGGCGGCGTGGGTGTTGCGCGCGGCGACGGCATCGCCGATCCGGAACAGCCGGAACGTCCCTTGCGGATTGCGGATGACGGTTTGCGGCCGGCCGGCGATCATCCGGTCGTACGAGACTTCCCCGAGATTGCTCGATCGCGGCTTCAGCTCGAAGTAGAGCTCCTCGAGCGGGATGGTGCCGTGATTGACGACGATCTGGTCCACCACGCGCTGCCGGGCGACGCCGCCATAGTCGCTGCCGACGTGGGCGACAAGCCGGTTGCCGCTTCTCTCCGCCCGCTCCAGCCGCCAGGTCACGGTGAAGGTCACGTCGAGCTTCTGGAGCGAGCGCATGTAGGGCACGAGGTTCATCGCCATGACCTCCGGCGCGAAGGAGCGGTCGGGCGTCATGATCTCGACCTTCGCCCCCGTCGCGGCGATGAGCTCGGCCGCCTGCAACGCGGCATGGTCGCCGGCATCGTCGAAGACGAGCACGTTCGCGCCCGGCTTCACGTCGCCGGAAAGGATGTCCCAGGAGGAGACGACGAGGTCGTTGCCCTCCGAAAGGACGTCTGTATGCGGCAGGCCGCCGGTCGCGATGACGACGACGTCCGGGTCTTCGGCCAGCACCGTGCCGGCCTCGGCCCAGCTGTTGAAACGGAAGGCGACGCCATGCTTCTCGCACTGGTTCATGCGCCAGTCGACGATGCCGATCATCTCGCGGCGACGCTCGCTCTGAGCAGTAAGGCGGATCTGGCCGCCGGGGGCGCTCGCCGCCTCGAAGACGACGACCTCGTGGCCGCGCTCGGCCGAGACGCGAGCGGCCTCCAGCCCCGCCGGGCCGGCACCGACGATGACGACCTTCTTGCGCACGTCCGCCTTTGGTGCGACGTGAGGCATGGTCTCTTCACGCCCCGTCGCCGCATTGTGGATGCAGAACGCCATGCTGCCCTGATAGATGCGGTCGAGGCAGTAGTTGGCGCCGACGCAGGGGCGGATGTCGTCCTCGCGCTTCTCGACGATCTTGCGCACGATGTGGGGGTCGGTCATGTGGGCCCGCGTCATGCCGACCATGTCGACCTTGCCCGACACGATGGCGTGCCGGGCCGTGGCGACGTCCTGGATCTTGGCGGCATGGAAGGTGGGGAAGCCGGTCGCGGCGCGGATCTCGCCGGCGAAATCGAGATGCGGCGCGCTGGCCATGCCCTGGATGGGGATGACGTCGGTCAGCCCGGCATCGGTGTCGATGTGGCCGCGTATGACGTTCAGGTAGTCGATCAGGCCGCTGTCGCGCAGGCGCTTCGATATCTCGATGCCCTCGGCCTTGCCCGTGCCGCCGGGAAGGCGCTCGTCGGCCGTGTAGCGAACGCCGAGGATGAAGTCGTCGCCGACGCGCGCGCGCATGGCCCTGAACACGTCGAGGCAGAAACGCATGCGATTCTCGAGCGGCCCGCCATAGGGGCCGTCCAGCTCGTTGGTCAGCGGCGAGATGAACTGGTCGACGAGATGGCCGTAGGCCTCGACCTCGATCCCGTCCATGCCGCCTTCCTTCATGCGCTCGGCCGCGTCGGCGAAATCCCCGATGATGCGCTCTATGTCCCAGTCCTCGATCTTCTTGGGGAAGGCGCGATGCGCGGCCTCGCGATGGTGGGAGGGCGCGACGATCGGGAGCCAGTCGCCCTTGTCCCAGCGCGTGCGGCGGCCGAGATGCGTGAGCTGGATCATGATCGCCGCACCCGCCTCGTGGACGGCGTCGGTCATCTGCCTGATCCACGGCACGATCTCGTCCTTGTAGGCGAGCAGGTTGTTGAAGACCGGCGGGCTGTCCTTCGACACGGCGGCCGATCCGGCCGTCATCGTCAGGGCGACGCCGCCCTTGGCCCGCTCCACGGTGTAGGCGCGGTATCGTTCCTTCGGCAGCCCGTCTTCGGGATAGGCCGGCTCGTGCGACGTCACGATGATGCGGTTTCTGAGCGTCAGATGCTTGAGGCGATAGGGCTCGAGGAGAGGGTCGTTGGACACTGCCGGACTCCGTTTGCAACGCGCATCGGTCAGGCTAGGGCGGAATGTTCACATGTGTCAATTATTAAAACATCAATGTCTTGCAAATTGACATTGATGAACATTTTTGCTGTCTGATCGTCAAACCGGCAGGAGAAGGCGCATGGAGCAGGCATCGACCGACAGCGGCTGGCGCGGCTCGCCGGAGCTGTGGCTTCAGGCCGCCTGCGACGCGCTGCTGGAATCGGGCATCGAGGCGGTGAAGATCCTGCCCCTCGCCAGGCGGCTCGGCCTGTCGAGAACCAGCTTCTACTGGTTCTTCGAGGACAGGGAGCAGTTGCTGGCGGCCCTGGTCGCGCGGTGGCGCGACAAGAACACCAGCGGCATCGTCAGGCAATCGGAGGCCTATGCGGAATCGCTCGCCGAGGCGATGCTCAACCTGTTCGACTGCTGGCTCGACAGCGAGCTGTTCGACACCCGGTTCGAGTTCGCTATGCGCAGCTGGGCGCTGCAATCGAGCGGGATACTGGCGGAGGTGCAGGAAGCGGATCGCATCCGGATGGAAGCCCTGAAGCGCATGTTCCTTCGTTTCGGCCATTCCGACATCACCGCGGACGTGCGGGCGCGCACCACCTATCTCGTCCAGATCGGATACATCTCCATGCAGTCGAGGGAGGATCTGGCCGAGCGCATGAAGCGGATACCGGAATACATCACGATCTTCACGGGGCAGGAACCCGAGCAAAGGGAGCTCGCCCGCTTCTACGCAAGGCACGGCTACAAGCCGGAATAGAGGTGGCCGGGCCATGAGCCGGGCGCCTCGCCGGCAGGGTCGGGGCATCGGGCGCAAAACGAAGGCGCCATGCAGGCGAGGCTGCACGGCGTCTTCAGGGAGGCTGCTCTGCCCTTGTGAAGACGCGTTTAACGGGTTTCCGTGCCGGCCGCCGGATAGCCGGTCTGGCGCTCGACGCCGCCGAGCGGGCCGCGTCTGCCGGTGCGTGTTCCTCCTACGCGGGAAGCGCCTGCCGGGGATCGGCCGGCGGTGGCGTGATGCGGTTCCCGCCTGCCCGGCGGCAGACCGGAGGTTCGCGCGGTCAGTCCACCGACAGGGGACCCTTGCGCCCCGTGGGGCTCCCGTCGGGGTTCAAGCCGTACCTGCGATAGAACTCCGCCTGGTCCTTCGCGAGCTGGGCGTTCATTCTCGCATCGGCCTGCCTGCGCTGGGCTTCCCGCATGGCAAGGCCGGCGGGAATGGTCGCGAGGCTCGCCATCCCGGTCGGGTCCCATGCCGCCGGCATGCTCATGACGGCCTGTGCCGTTCCCACCGCGGCGGCTTCCGCCTCGAGCTGCCTTTCCAGGGCGTGTGTGGGCGCCTCCAAGCGATAGCGCATGCGGGGAAGGCGCCGGTGCCTTCCTCCGTGGTCTGTCGCCTGATCGATGCGCATCATGAGGCGCTGGCGGACACCCTGATATGGACGCTGCGCCGAAGTCTCGGTGCCGCCTTCACGACAGAAGTAGAGCGCGCCTGGTGCGGCGTTCTAGGGAACGCTTCTTACCCACGATGCCGGTGAACCGATCGGCAGTGCAGCGGGATGATGCGGTCGCTGCAGGCGATCTCGTCATGCACTCGATGGAGCCGGCGAGGCAGCCTTTCGACAAGGCGGAACGCAGCCGCGCGCTGCGCGTCGTCGGCCACCGCCTGCCGTGATGATGCGGACACCTTCGGAGACGACCTTGCGGCCGCGGTTCGAAACCCCTGACGGAGCCGGCTTGCCGATGCGATCGCGAATGCGGAGTCGGAAGACAGGAGGGCCGGCTTCCCGAGGATAACGCAGGAGCATGAACGGTATAAGGGCGCGTGCGTGGACAAGGGGCAGGACCGATCCTAGCCTGCCGCCCTGTATCACAGTGTGGAACGGGGAGGGAGGAGCCTGCCCGATACCGCCATCCACCGCGCTCGGCTGGTTCCTGCCGTGGCGTTCGAGACATTTGGGAGGAATACGCAATGAAGCACCTGGTATCCGCAGTCTTCCTGGCCGCCGCCCTTCCGGCCGTGACCAGCGCCCAGACCATGCAGGTGGCGCATAGCTTCGCCGAGCATGGCATCCAGCCGGAGACGGACAAGTATTTCGCCAAGCTGGTGAACGAGGCCACCGGCGCGAAGTTCGAGTTCTTCTGGAGCGGCTCGCTCGGGAGTGCCGGTGAAATCCTGCATCTCATCCGCGACGGCGCGATCGATCTCGGCGTCTCCGCGCCGTCCCACTACGCCTCGGAGATGCCGGTGACCACGCTGCTGAACGGGACGCCGTTCCTGCTCAAGGACGTGGCGACGGCGATGGACATGCAGTTCCAGCTGTCGCAGACCGACGAGAACTATCTGGCCGAGCTGAAGAAGATGGGCGTCTTCCCGATCCTGCAGCACGGCCTGACGGAGATCCGCCTCATATGCACCAAGCCGGCGGCGAAGTTCGAGGACCTTGCCGGTCTGAAAGTGCGCACTTACGGTTACTTCCTGCCCAAGTCCGTCGAGGCCCTCGGCATGGTGCCCGTCACCCTCGCCTTCACCGAGATCTACGAGGGCCTGCAGCGCGGCGTGATCGACTGCGCCGCCATCAGCTACTCCTCCGCCACTGCGATCAAGGTGCAGGAGGTGGCCAAGCACTGGAGCGACGTGAACATGGGCGCGTCGGCCGGCCCGACCTTCTACACCTCGTGGAAGAACTACAAGGAGGGCGGCTGGACGCCCGAATTCATCGCCGCCGTGGACAAGGCGGCAGCGGAAGCGATGGAGTACGAGAAGAAGGCGCAGGCGGAGGTCGAGGTGAAGGCGCTCGAAGATGCGAAGGCAGCCGG
>JAEZXF010000176.1 GCA_023419995.1 Pseudomonadota bacterium
GACCCGCTTCTACACCGAGCTGGAGAACTGGCTCTCCTCCGTCACTGACCTCGGCTCCGACTTCGCGATGATGCCGAAGAGCGGCGACGCCGCCGAGGGCATCCGCGAGCTGTCGCAGCAGCTCCACGCCATGCAGGAGCAGGGCGGCGCCACCAGCCCGCGCATCGCCGCCTCGATGGCGAGCCTCGCCGACGGCATCAGCGGCCTGGTCAAGAACATGCGCTCCGAGCAGCAGCTGATGCGCGACTGGGTCGAGGCCCAGGCCAGCGAGCAGAAGGCGATGCGCGCCACCCTCGACCGGCTGGCCGAGGTCATCCGCCGGCAGGAGGAGCAGAAGCCTCCCCACGACAGGCCAGGGGAGAAGGGCTGAGATGGCGCTGGCGCGGGCAAGGCGCGGCGGCCACCGCGGCGTCGACTACTGGCCCGGCTTCGTCGACGCCCTGTCGACGCTGCTTCTGGCCATCATGTTCCTGCTGTCGGTGTTCGTGCTGGCGCAGTTCCTGCTCTCGCGCGAGATCAGCGGCCGCGACGAGGTGCTGAACCGGCTCAACTCGCAGATCAACGAGCTGACCCAGCTTCTGGCGCTCGAGCAGTCGAACGCGCAGGACCTCGAGGACATGCTCGCCAACATGCGCGCCTCGCTCGCCACCTCGGAAGGCGAGCGCTCGCGGCTGGAGCAGCTCCTCGCCGCCGGCACCGGCGCCGGCGCGCAGGCCGAGGCCCGCGCCTCCTCGCTCGCCGGCGAGCTCGACAGCGAACGCCAGATCAGCCAGCGGGCGCTGTCGCAGGTCGAGCTGCTCAACCAGCAGATCGCCGCGCTGCGCAGCCTGATCGGCGCGCTGGAAGCCGCGCTCGAGGCGTCGGAGGCGCGCGACCGCGAATCCAACACCAAGATCGCCGATCTCGGCCGCCGCCTGAACGTCGCGCTCGCCCAGCGCGTGCAGGAATTGAACCGCTACCGCTCCGACTTCTTCGGCCGCCTGCGCGAGATCCTGTCCGACCGCGAGAACATCCGCATCGTCGGCGATCGCTTCGTCTTCCAGTCGGAGGTGCTGTTCCCGTCTGGCTCCGAGATCATCAACGACGCCGGCCGCGAGGAGATGCGCAAGCTCGCCGGGGCGATCCTCGAGCTGCAGCGCGAGATCCCGCCCGAGATCAACTGGGTGCTCAGGGTCGACGGCCACACCGACACCATCCCGCTCTCCGGCACCGGGCGCTACCGCGACAACTGGGAGCTGTCCTCGGCGCGCGCCACCTCGGTGGTGAAGTTCCTGATCGAGAACGGCGTCTCGCCCGAGCGGCTCGTCGCCGCCGGCTTCGGCGAGTTCCAGCCGCTCGATCCGGCCGACACGCAGGAGGCACGCAACCGCAACCGCCGCATCGAGCTGAAGCTGACCGAGCGCTGACCGGCTCAGACGCCGGCATAGAGCGCGGCGAGCGCCAGCGCCGCCGGCAGCGCCTGGACGAACAGGATCCTGCGGCTGGCTGTCGCCGCGCCGTAGAGGCCGGCGACCACGACGCAGGCGAGGAAGAACACCTTCACCGGAAAGCCCGCCTCGCCCAGCCACAGGCCCCAGGCGAGGCCGGCGACGAGGAAGCCGTTGTAGAGGCCCTGATTCGCCGCCAGCACCCTGGTCGCGGCCGCGAATTCCGGCGTGGTGCCGAACGCCTTGTGGCCCTGCGGCGTCTCCCACAGCACCATTTCGAGGACGACGATATAGACGTGGATCAGCACAACGAGGGCAATCAGGGCGGTCGCGATCATGGGACGGGCCTTGCACGGGAGGGGCGGGAACGACGCCATTCAGCACCCGCCGCCCGCCGCGCGCAAGAGGCTTTCCGCCCGCGATCCCGCTGTTGACAGCGCGGCGGCGGCGCGTAGCCTTCGGACCGGGCCGCCGATGCCGGCCCGTCCCCCGGTTTCGCATCGTGGAGTCGTCATGCCCCGCAACCTCGCCATCGCCCTCGTCGCGGCCGCCGGCCTGCTTTCCCTGCCCCTTCATGCCGCGGAGGTCGACGAGGCTATGGAGGCGTTCGCCAGCACGGACGGCTTCGCGCCGCAGGACGTCGACGCCATCGACGCCAGGCTTCTCGAGGCGTTCGTCTCCACCGGCGCGATGCGGCCCGACGGTGCGGCGAGCCCGCTCGAGAAGGCGCTGCTTCTCGTCGACGCGCTCGAGCCGGCGCTGCCCCGCACCCGCACCATGCTGCGCTACGGCCAGATGGTCGACGGCGGGACGCCCTACGCCTTCGTCACGGTCGAGCGCTACAATTTCGGCCCCGCCATCCGCCAGATGGTGGTCGAGGACTTCGGCGAGGAGAACACCGACGAGCCGGAAGTCTTCGGCGTCGGCCCGCACGTCGCCTGGCGCATCGTCACCATGCCGCTGATGGGGCAGACGGCCGGGCTCGTCTCCGCCGCCCGGCGCGAGATCGGCGAGGACGAGGCGCAGGCCGCCGAGTGCGGCGGCCGCGGCTGCCTCGCCTTCGAGCCTCTGCCCGACGACGTGCAGGAATGGCGGGAAAGCGATCCCGGCGTCCGGATCGCCACCGCCTACCCCGACCGCACCGCCGAGGACACGGCCGTCCCGGCGCGCGTGGCGGCGGAGCTGTCGGTCGCGGCCGGCCTTGCCGAGGGCGCCGGCGGCGAGCCGTTCTGGAACGGGCCGGAGCAACCGGAAGCCGCGCGCGGCACCGCGCCGTTCCTGTTCCTGACCATCGACCGCGACCTCGGGCAGGAGACGGGCACCGACGCGATGCTCGGCCAGACCCTGCTCAACGACGACGCCGTCGCCGAGCTGTGGCACCGCCGCGTCGAGTTCCCCGGCGCGGTCCACTGGATGCAGGCGGCAAGGCCGAGGACGCGCTAGCATGTCGTTCGCCCGCCTCGACGAGCTCAACCGGCGCATCCACGCGCTCGACCACGCCATCTCCATCCTCGGCGCCGACGAGGCCACCCACATGGCGCCGGGCGGCGGCGAGGACCGCGCCGTCTCGCTCGCCACGCTGTCGGGCATGCGCCACCGCATGGCGACCGACCCGCAGGTCGCCGACTGGATCGAGGCCGCGGCCGGCGAGGCGCTGGGCGAGGAGCAGGCGCTGGCGCTCGGCGAGTTCCGCCGCGTCCACCTGAACATGACCTGCCTTCCGGCCGAGTTCGTCGAGCGGCAGACCCATGCGCGGCTGCGCTGCGCGCAGCTGTGGCGCGACATGCGGGCGAGGAACGACTGGACCGGCTTCGCCCCGGCGCTCGAAGGCGTCGTCGCCCTGGTGCGCGAGGAGGCCGCGCTCCGCGCCGAGGCGCTCGGCCTCGCCCCCTACGACGCGCTGATGGACCTGTACGACCCCGGCGCGCGCGCGGCCGACGTCGCGCCGCTGCTCGACGACCTCAGGGACTTCCTTGCCGGCTTCGTACCCCAGGCGCTCGACGCGCAGCGGCGTCGGCTGGCCGCCCGCCCGGCGGCCGCGCTCGCCGGCTCCTATCCCGTCGACCGGCAGCGCGACCTCGGCCTGTCGATGATGGCGGCGCTCGGCTTCGACCTCACCCACGGCAGCCTGTCGGTGTCGCACCATCCGTTCTGCGGCGGCGTGCCGAGCGACGTGCGCATCACCACGCGCTACCGCACGGACGAGTTCCTGTCGGCGCTGATGGGCACGCTGCACGAGACCGGCCACGCCCTCTACGAGCAGAACCTGCCGCGCCAATGGGCGCACTGGCCGCTCGGGCAGGCGCGCGGCATGGCGATCCACGAGAGCCAGAGCCTGTTCGTCGAGAAGCAGATCGGCCGCAACCCCGCCTTCTGGCGCTGGGCGCTGCCCGTGGTCGAGCGCCATCTCGGCGAAAGCCTGACGCTCGACGACATCCTGCCCCACGTCCACCATGTCGGGCGCGGGCTGATCCGCGTCGACGCCGACGAGGTCACCTATCCGCTGCACATCGTGCTGCGCTTCGAGCTGGAGCGCGAGCTCGTCGCCGGCACGCTGGAGGTCGCCGACCTGCCCGAGGCGTGGGACGCGAAGATGCGAGCCTATCTCGGTCTCTCCACCATCGACAACCCCGCCGACGGGCCGATGCAGGACGTGCACTGGCCGTCGGCCGCCTTCGGCTACTTCCCGTCCTACACGCTGGGCGCGATGATCGCCGCGCAGCTGTGGGCCGCGATCCAGCGCGACCACCCCGACATCGACGACGACCTCGCCGCCGGCCGCTTAGACCGGCTGAACGACTGGCGGCGCGCGCGGATCTGGTCGCTGGGCTCGCGGCTGTCGACGCCCGACCTGATCCGCCACGCCACCGGCGGGCCCCTCGACGCCGCGCACCTCAAGCGGCACCTCGAGCGCCGCTACGGCGGCTGACGCCGCCCCACTTGCCGGGCGGGACGAACCGGAAGACAGTAGCGGGAAACGCATCGCAGGGAGGGGACATGGCTGGGCACGCGGACGCGATCGTGGTGGGCGGCGGGCTGGCCGGGCTGGTTGCCGCCTGCGAGCTGGCCGACGCCGGCAGACGCGTCGTCCTCCTCGACCAGGAGGGCGAGAACTCGCTCGGCGGGCAGGCCTTCTGGTCGCTCGGCGGCCTGTTCTTCGTCGACAGCCCCGAGCAGCGCCGCATGGGCATCAGGGACAGCCGCGCGCTCGCCCTGCAGGACTGGCTCGGCTCCGCGCAGTTCGACCGCGAGGAGGACTACTGGCCGCGCCGCGTCGCCGAAGCCTATGTCGATTTCGCCGCCGGCGAGATGCGCGCCTGGCTGCATGCCATGGGCATGCGCTGGTTCCCGGTCGTCGGCTGGGCCGAGCGCGGCGGCGGCCACGCCCACGGCCACGGCAATTCCGTGCCGCGCTTCCACATCACCTGGGGCGTCGGGCCGGGCGTTCTCGAGCCCTTCGTCGCCCGCATCGGGGAGCACCGGAAGGCCGGCCGCGTCGAGCTGAAGTTCCGCCACCGCGCCAGCCGGCTCGTCCGGACGGGCGGCGCGATCACCGGCGTCGCCGGCGAGGTGCTGGAGCCGTCCGCCGTCGGGCGCGGCGAGCGCTCCGGCCGCGAGGTCGCGGGCTCGTTCGAGCTGTCCGCCCCCATCGTCGTCGTCTCGTCCGGCGGCATCGGCGGCGATCTCGATCTGGTCAGGAAGAACTGGCCGGTGCACCGCCTCGGCCCCGCGCCGAAGACCATGGTCGCCGGCGTGCCGCACCACGTCGACGGCCGCATGGTCGAGATCGCCAGGGCGGCGGGCGCCGCCACCATCAACACCGACCGCATGTGGCACTACACCGAGGGCCTGCGCAACTGGGACCCGATCTGGCCCGACCACGGCATCCGCATCCTGCCGGGCCCGTCCTCGCTGTGGTTCGACGCGCGGGGGAACCGCCTGCCCGCGCCCTGCCTGCCCGGCTTCGACACGCTGGCGACGCTGAAGCACATCCTTTCCACCGGCTACGACTATTCGTGGTTCGTGCTGACGCAGAGCATCATCAAGAAGGAATTCGCCCTTTCCGGCTCCGAGCAGAACGCCGACCTCGCGTCGAAGAAGTGGATCAATGTTCTGAGAAGCCGGCTCGGCGGCGGCGCGCCGCCCTCGGTCGCGGCGTTCAAGCAGAAGGGCGCCGACTTCATCGTCCGCGACACGCTGCCCGACCTCGTCGCCGCGATGAACGCGATGACCGGCGAGGCGCTGATCGACCACGACCGCCTCCGGATGCAGATCGAGGCGCGCGACCGCGAGATCGACAACCCGTTCTCCAAGGACGCGCAGGTGATCGCGCTACGTGGCGCGCGCGCCTATCGCGGCGACCGGCTGATCCGCACCGCCAGGCCGCACCGGATCCTCGACCCGAAGCACGGGCCGCTGATCGCGGTGAAGCTGCACATCCTCACCCGCAAGACGCTGGGCGGCCTGCACACCGACCTCGACGGCCGCGTGCTCGACCCGTCGGGCGAACCCATTCCCGGCCTCTACGCGGCGGGCGAGGTGGCGGGCTTCGGCGGCGGCGGCTATCCCGGCTACAACGCGCTCGAGGGCACGTTCCTCGGCGGCTGCCTGTTCTCCGGCCGCAATGCCGGCCGCCACGCCGCCGCCAGCCTGTAGGGCGCCCGCCGCCTCCCCCAGCAGAATGAAGGATGCCATGAGCCTCACCAACCAGGACATCGCCGACCTCGTCGCCTTCCGCCGCGAGCTGCACCGCTTCCCCGAGATTTCCAACGAGGAGGAGGAGACGGCGAGGCGCGTCGCCGCCTTCCTCGCCGACACCGGCGCCGACGAGGTGCTGACCGGGCTGGGCGGCCACGGCATCGCCTTCGTCTACGACAGCGGCAGGCCCGGCCGGACGGTGCTGTTCCGCGCCGAGCTCGACGCGCTGCCCATCGCCGAGATTTCCGACATCCCCCACCGCTCGACGGTCGAGGGCAAGGGCCACATGTGCGGCCATGACGGGCATATGGCGATCCTCGCCGCGCTCGGCCGCCAGTTCGGCCGGCAGCGCCCGGCGAGCGGGCGCGTCGTGCTGATGTTCCAGCCGGCCGAGGAGACCGGCAACGGCGCGGCCGGCGTCGTCGCCGACCCGCGCTACCAGGCGATCCGGCCGGACTTCGCCTTCTCGCTGCACAACCTGCCGGGAACGCCGCTCGGCCATGTGCGGCTGAAGCAGGGCGTCGTCAACTGCGCCTCGCGCGGCATGCGCATCACGCTCGAGGGCAGGACCGCCCATTCCTCGATGCCGGAAAGCGGCGTCTCGCCTATGCCGGCGGTGAGCCGGCTGATGCCCCGGCTGGCCGCGCTCGGCGGCGGCGCCTTCACCGGGGACGATTTCGCCATGGCCACCGTCACCCATGTCCACATGGGCGAGGCGGTGTTCGGCGTCGCGCCCGGCCATGCCGAGATCCGGGCGACGCTGCGCACGCGGCTCGACGGGCGCATGGCCGACCTCGCCGCCGCCGCCGAGGCGCTGGTGCGCGAGGAGGCCGCGGCCGGCGGCCTCGCCCACGCCGTCGACTACCACGAGATCTTCGTCGCCAGCCTCAACGC
>JAEZXF010000229.1 GCA_023419995.1 Pseudomonadota bacterium
GCCGCTTCCCCTTCTCCCCGTTCACGGGGAGAAGGTGCCCGAAGGGCGGATGAGGGGCGGCGCGCACCTTGGAGGACCATCACACCTTCCCCGTCATCTGTTCCGGCCCCCGCTCGGCGAGGCGGTAGAGCTGGTCGCGGCCGGGGAGATAGGGATCGGGCCAGGTGACGCCGCGGTCGCCGAGCCTCGCCGCCGCGTGCAGCGTGAAGTAGGGATCGGCGAGATGCGGCCGCGCCAGGCAGACGAGGTCGGCGCGGCCCGCCATCAGGATCGAGTTGACGTGGTCCGGCTCGTAGATGTTGCCGACCGCCATCGTCGCCATGCCGGTCTCGTTGCGGATGCGGTCGGAGAACGGCGTCTGGAACATGCGGCCGTAGACGGGCCTGGCCCGCGTCGAGGTCTGCCCGGCCGAGACGTCGCAGATGTCGACGCCGGCCGCCTGCAGCAGCCTTGCGATCCCGACCGCTTCCTCCGGCGTCACGCCCTCGTCGCCGACCCAGTCGTTGGCCGAGATGCGCACCGAGATAGGCTTGTCGTCGGGCCAGGCCGCACGCACGGCATGGAACACCTCGAGCGGGAAGCGCATGCGGTTCTCCAGGCTGCCGCCATACTCGTCCTCACGCCGGTTGGTCAGCGGCCAGATGAAGGAGGAGAGGAGATAGCCGTGCGCCATGTGCAGCTCGAGCATGTCGAAGCCGCAGCGTTCCGCCATCTCGGCCGCGGCGACGAACTCCCCGCGCACCCTGTCCATGTCGGCACGGTCCATCGCCTTGGGCGTCTGGTTCTGCGGCGACCACTGCACGGCGGACGCGGCCAGAAGCGGCCAGTTGCCTTCCTTGAGCGGCGCGTCGGCCTCCTGCCAGCCGAGCTGGGTCGAGCCCTTCGGGCCCGAATGGCCGAGCTGGGCGCAGATCTTCGCCCGCGTCTCGGCATGGACGAAATCGACGATGCGCTTCCACGCCGCCTCGTGCTCCGGTGCATAGAAGCCGGTGCATCCGGGCGTGATGCGACCTTCAGGCGATACGCAGGTCATCTCGATGAAGACCAGCCCGGCCCCGCCCTTGGCGCGCTCGCCGTAGTGGACGAGGTGCCAGTCGGTGGGCGTGCCGTCGACGGCCCTGTACTGCGCCATCGGCGAGACGACGACCCGGTTGTCGATCTCCATGCCGCGCAGCCGGAACGGCGCGAACATCGGCGCGCGGCTGGTGTTGGCGGGCGCTCCCGCATGGCGCTGGAACCATTCCTCCGCGCCGCCCAGCCATGCCGCGTCGCGCAGGCGCAGGTTCTCGTGGCTGATGCGCTGCGAGCGCGTCAGCAGCGAATAGGTGAACTGGACCGGGTCGAGGTCGAGATAGCGCTCGACGTCCTCGAACCATTCGAGCGAGTTGCGCGCCGCCGATTGCAGCTTCAGCACCTCGGTGCGCCGCGCGTCCTCGTACTTCGCGAACGCCGCCTGCATGGTCGGCTCGGAGTGCAGGTAGTCAGCGAGCGCGATGGCGCTTTCCATGGCGAGCTTGGAGCCGGAGCCGATCGAGAAATGCGCCGTCGCCGCGGCATCCCCCATCAGCACCACGTTCCCGTGCGACCAGCGCTCGCACAGCACGCGCGGGAAGTTGATCCAGGCCGAGCCGCGGACGTGGTTGGCGTTCGACATCAGCGCGTGGCCGCCGAGATGGTCCCTGAAGATCGCCTCGCAGGCGGCGATGGATTCGGCCTGGCTCATCGCGCCGAAGCCGAACCTCTCCCACGTCGCCTGCGCGCATTCGACGATGAAGGTCGCGGTGTCGTCGTCGAACTGGTAGGCGTGCGCCCACATCCAGCCGTGTTCGGTCTTCTCGAAGATGAAGGTGAAGGCGTCGTCGAACTTCTGGCGGGTGCCGAGCCAGACGAACTTGCACTTGCGCACGTCGATGTCGGGGCGGAAATGCGCGGCCAGAGCCGTGCGCGTCTTCGAGTTCAGCCCGTCTGCGGCGACGACGCGGTCGTACCCCGCCATCAGCGCGGCGTGGTCGTCGGCCTCGGTCCGGAAGCGCAAGTCAACGCCGAGCTCGCGGGCGCGCTCCTGCAGCAGGAGCAGCAGCCGCATGCGGCCGATGCCGCAGAAGCCGTGCCCGGTGGAGAGCGTGCGCACCCCCTTGTGGACGACGGCGATGTCGTCCCAGTAGGCGAAGTGCTCGCGGATGGCGGCGGCGCTCTTCGCGTCGTTGGCGGCGAGGTTGTCGAGCGTCTCGTCGGACAGCACCACGCCCCAGCCGAACGTGTCGTCGGGCCGGTTGCGCTCGAACACCACGACCTCGTGGCCGGCGTCGCGCAGCTTCATCGAGATGGCGAAATAGAGGCCGGCGGGCCCGCCGCCGAGCACTGCAACCTTCATCTCCCGAATCCCTTTCCGGGTGTTCGCCGTGGCTTTCGCCTGTGTTCCCGTCGCCGGGCGCCGTCCTCCTGCGGAGCGCGCCCGATCTTGTCGTTGCGGAAATGATTCCACCGAACCGGAGTTGTTTCAAGTATGAAATTTCAAGATTGAAACATTTTTCCGGTCTGGACAGGATGGGCGGGCCGCGCGATGGAGAAGGCGCGGCAAGGCGAGGAGAACGGGATGTATCACCGCATCGAGGACTGGGACGACGCCTATGCCAACGGCGCCAACATCCCGCGGGGCGAGCGCTGGCCCGACGCCTGGCTGGAACGGGCGCGGCCCTTCCGCGCCGATCGGGCCGCCGCCGGCAGGGCAAGGCTCGACATCGCCTACGGGACCGGGCAGCGCCACCGCTTCGACCTGTTCATGCCCGAGGGCGAGGCGAAGGGGCTGGTCGTCTTCATCCATGGCGGCTTCTGGGTGAAGCTCGACGGAAGCTGCCTGTCGCATCTCGCCGCCGGCCCGCTGGCGCACGGCCACGCGGTCGCCATGCCGTCCTACACGCTGTGCCCGCAGACCCGCGTTTCCGGCATCGTCGGCGAGGTGGCGGCCGCCATCGAGGCCGCGGCCGGCATGGTCGGGGGGCCGGTGCGGCTGACAGGCCATTCCGCCGGCGGGCAGCTTGCCGCGCGCATGATCTGCGCCGACACGTCGCTCTCCGCGCCGGTGCGGGCGCGCGTCGTCAACACGGTGTCGATCTCGGGCCTGCACGACCTGCGCCCCCTGATCGGGACGCGCATGAACGCGGATATCCGCCTCGACATGGCCGAGGCCCGTGCCCAGAGCCCGGCGCTGCTCGCGCCGCTGCCGGGCGCGCGGCTCGCCTGCTGGGTCGGCGCGGCCGAGCGCTCCGAGTTCGTGCGCCAGAACGCGCTGCTCGCCAATGTCTGGACCGGGCTCGGCGCGACGACGCTGTGCGTCGAGGAGCCTGACCGCCACCACTTCGACGTCGTCGACGGCCTTGCCGACCCGTCGCATGCGCTGACAACCACCCTGTTGACGGGCTAGAAGCAAAGCCCGATCCTGTCGGGGCAGAACAAGAGGAACGAGATGAGAGCGGTTTTCGTGCAGCTTCAGTGCACGCCGGGCAAGACCTACGACGTCGCCGACGAATTGTTCGCCCGCGAGGTCGCGTCCGAGCTGTACTCGACCAGCGGCGACTACGACCTGCTGATGAAGATCTACATCGAGGAGGGCGTCGACATCGGCAAGTTCATCAACGAGAACGTCGCCAACGTGCCCGGCATCGTCCGCTCGCTGACCACGCTGACGTTCAAGGCGTTCTGACCGGCTCCGGCCGGGACGCGCAGGCGAGACCTGCGCTGGCGGCGGCGTCTCCTATTCGAACGCGATCGCCTGCAGGGCCGAGCCGTTGCGCTTGAGCCAGGCGCGCGCCTCGTCGGTGCGCGGGCACAGCTCGCGGCACAGGGCCCAGAACGCCGGGCCGTGGTTCATCTCCTTGAGATGCGCCACCTCGTGCGCGACGAGGTATTCGATCACCGTCGGCGGCGCCATCATGATCCGCCACGAGAAGGACAGCGTGCCGTCGGCCGTGCACGAGCCCCAGCGCGAGGAGGTGTCCTTGAAGCGGACCGCCCTGGCGCGCTTGCCGACGCTCGCCGTGTGCCTCGCCACCAGCGGCTCGATGTCGCGCTTCGCCTCGCGCTTGAGGAAGTCGGCGAGGCGCCGCGGCAGGTGCGCCTCGTCGCCGTGGACGTGGAGCGCCGGCGCGCCGTCCTCGCTCGCCGCCGCGACCGTGCCGCGCTTGCCGGGCTTGTGCACGATCAGGTGCGGCGTGCCGCGCAGCGGGATCCTGACGCCGGCCCGCACCTGCGGCCGGTCGGGCAGCCGGGCGAGCTTCAGCTCCAGCCAGCCGCGGTGCCGGTCGAGGAAGCGGTCGACCTCGCTCTGCCGCAGGCCGGGCGGCACGGTGACGCGAAGGCCGCGCCCGCCGGCGTCGATGCGCAGCGTCAGGCGCTTGGCGCGCGCGTTCTCGACGACGCGCAGCGGCAGCTCGCGCCCGGCGACGTGGTGAATCCGCTCCACGGGCGCGGCGGGCCGGGGCTTTGCCGGCCGGGAGAAGAAAGCGAATGCCATGCGGCCACACTATCCGATTCGCCGCATCGGACGGGAGCCGCGGGCGTGGTGGAAACGAAAACGGCGCCGGAGATGTCCGGCGCCGCCTCTGGATGCGCTGTCGCGCGCCCGTATCACACGTCTGTCATACGTCGTCGAGCAGGCCTTCGCCCTTCCTGGGCTTGCGGGTGGCCGGCGTCGTCTTGGAGCGCTCGGCCATGAAGCGGTCGAACTCCTGCTGGTCCTTGGCGCGGCGAAGCTCGCGGGCATAGGCGTCGAACTCGTCGCGCAGCTCGTCGAGCTTGCGGCGCTCCTCGTGGAGACGCTCCAACTCCTTCGTGCGCCAGTCGTCGAAGGCGACGTTGCCGGTGCGGGCGAAGCCGCCGTGCTTGCGGCAGCCGAACATGCCCTCGCGGGCCTTGCTCCAGTCGCCTTTGAATTCGCCCAGCCGATCGCCCCACAGGATGTAGGCGAGCATGGCGAGGCCGAGCGGCCAGAACACCACGAAGCCCACGACCATCAGCGCAATGGTGGCCGGCGTCCACGCGGGACGGATGAGGGCGGTCTTGGTCATAGTCTTCCGTTCCTTCCAGATGGGCGCAGCCCCGTTTCGGCTGCTGATTTCGAGATGGGAAGGAAAATATGACCGTTCAAGGCCCGGGATGCGAAATCGCGGAACCTTACGGATTTGTAAGCTTGCCGCCGCCGTCCCCCGCGGCGCGCCGGCACAGGCTGTCGAGCGCGGCGACGATCATGGCGATGTCTTGCGGCCGCGACAGGCGGTGGTCGCCGTCGCGGATCAGCGACAGCGTCACGTCGTCGGCCGGCAGGTGCTCCACCAGCCGCAGCGCGTGGGCGTGCGGCACGTCCGGGTCGGCCATGCCCTGCAGGATGTGCACCGGGCAGTGCGTGTCGATCATGCCGTCGAGGACCCGGTTCCGCCGCCCGTCCTCGAACAGGGCGCGGGTGTAGATGTTGGGGTCCGGCGAATACTCGGAATGCTCCTCGAAGAAGCCCTTCCCGGCGAGGTCGCGGCGCTGCGCCTCGGTCAGCAACGGCTCCATCAGGTCGGTGGTGAAGTCGGGTGCCGGCGCCAGCAGGAGAAGCCCGGCGACGCGCCCGCCTTCGCCGGCCTTGTGGAGCTCCTGCACCATGCGCAGCGCGATCCACGCGCCCATCGACGAGCCGACGAGGATCTGCGGCCCGGCGCTGAACCGCCGGAACACGGCGAGGCTCTGGCCGAGCCAGGCCGAGATGGTGCCGTCGCGGAAAAGCCCGCCCGACTCGCCGTGGCCGGAATAGTCGTGGCGCAGGAAGGCGCGGCCGTTCGCCGCCGCCCAGCCGTCGAGCGCCTCGGCCTTGGTGCCCGTCATGTCGGAGCGGAAACCGCCCAGCCACACCACGCCGGGCGTCGCGCCGGGCCGGTGGCGCACCGCGATGCGCAGGCCGTCGACGGTGATGAAGTCGGGTTCGGTGGACATTGCGCGCATCGTCTCCTATCTGTGGTCCGTCGCGTCGTCATGGCACGGCCGCGCATTCGAAGAAAAGGCGGTTTCAGCTCCGCCCGTCTTCACGAGGCCCGTGATTTTCATCCGCTCCTGTGCTATTGACTGTGCCCGCGCGGGCGCGGCACAGGCGCGTCGCCCATGCGTTGCCGCATCGCACATCAACCATTCGAGGAGATTACGACCATTCGCAGACCGTTCAAAGCCGCTGCCCCTGTGAAGGAAGGACCGCGTTCCAACCAGGAGATTCGCGTCCCGCAGGTTCAGCTCATCGATGCCGAAGGCCAGAACCTCGGCGTCGTCCCGACCAGCCAGGCGCTGGCCCTGGCCGAGGAAGCGGGACTGGATCTGGTGGAGATCGTGCCGTCGGCGCAGCCGCCCGTGTGCAAGATCACCGATCTTGGCAAGATGAAGTACCAGAGCCAGAAGAAGGCCGCGGAAGCGCGCAAGCGCCAGAAGATCATCGAGATCAAAGAGATCAAGATGCGTCCCAACATCGATGATCACGACTACGAGACCAAGATGAAGGCCGTGCGCCGCTTCTTCGACGATGGCGACAAGGTCAAGCTCACCCTGCGGTTCCGCGGTCGCGAGATGGCGCATCTCGAGCTCGGCATGCAGCTTCTCAACCGGGTCAGGGAAGAAGTCGGCGAGATCGCCAAGGTGGAAGCCGAGCCCAAGCTCGAAGGCCGCCAGATGATGATGGTTCTGGCTCCGAAATAGCCGCTTCGGAGCCGGCGTCCGGCGGGTCGCGCACCCCTGTTGCGCTTTTGCCGGCACACCGCTATATAGCGCGCGTTCAAAAGAGCCGCCCGGCAGGGCATGCCGTGGCGGTTTCTTATGCTGTAACAGCTCACTCGAATGGTCTTCGAGCGAAGCGAGCCGCGGCCTCCCCGATGGATCGAAGGGTGGCCGCCGTCGGTTTTCCGGCGTCCTCGCGGAGCCGCCTGCGCAGGCAGGCTGGCGTGAGCGCAAAGACAAGAGGCGTGGAGCGCTGCAGGCGCGACAGCGACCTTAGAAACGGAGAAGAAGCAAAATGCCCAAGATGAAGACCAAGTCGGCCGCCAAGAAGCGGTTCAAGATCACCGGCACCGGCAAGGTGAAGTCCGCCGCTGCCGGCAAGCGCCACGGCATGATCAAGCGTTCCAACAAGTTCATTCGCGACGCCCGCGGCATGATGGTTCTCGCCGAGCCCGATGCCAAGAAGGTCGTGACGTACTTCCTGCCCAACGGCGGCGGCCTCTGAGCCGGTCGGATACGAGATTTAAGGAGATCATGACATGGCACGCGTGAAGAGGGGCGTTACCGCCCACGCCAAGCACAAGAAAGTTCTCGCCCAGGCCAAGGGCTTCTACGGCCGCCGCAAGAACACCATCCGCATCGCCAAGCAGGCGGTCGAGAAGTCGCTGCAGTACGCCTACCGCGACCGCAAGAACCGCAAGCGCAATTTCCGCGCCCTGTGGATCCAGCGCATCAACGCCGCGGTCCGCGAGCACGGCCTGACCTACGGCCGCTTCGTCGACGGCCTCAACAAGGCCGGCATCGAGATCGACCGCAAGGTGCTGTCCGACCTCGCGATCCACGAGCCGCAGGCGTTCGCCGCGCTGGTCGCGAAGGCCAAGACCGCGCTTGAGTATCTCAAGGACACCACGCCGAACCAGTTTGAGAGCGCCGTCGCCTAGAGCATTTTCCGGCAGCCCGCATGTCGGGCCGCCGGACAGATGCGGCTAGGGAAACTTC
>JAEZXF010000230.1 GCA_023419995.1 Pseudomonadota bacterium
GGGACGACTGCGGTTGATCGCGATGGTCCCGTCGTGGAGCCGCACGGCGACCAGCCGCGCGTCCTCGGACACGAAGGCGTGCGGTATCTCGCGCGCCGCGAGCAGCCCGATGCCGGCCCCGACCAGCGGCAGCGCCGCCCAGCGCAGGCCGCCGCCGGCCATGGTGAGGATCGCGAGCGCCGCCGTCAGCACCAGCACCGCCGAGAGCGGGATGGCGCCGGTGGCATCGAGCGTCGAATGCTCGGCCAGCCGAAAGGCGATGGCGTTCATGGCGGCGATGCCCTGCCCCATCAGCCAGAGCGGCGCCGCATCCAGCCCGAGCGGCATGGCGAGCGAGGCCAGCACCGCCATCGGCATCACGACCACCGACACCACCGGCATCGCCGCGAGATTGGCGACGAGCCCGAGCGGAGACACCTGCTGGAAGTGCCACGCCGTGAACAGCGCGGTCGCGAGGCCCGCCACCACCGAGGTCATGGCGAGACCGGCCGCGTAGCCCATGCCGGTTCGCGCCACGGTGGCGAGGGCGGAGCGCCGGTGCGGACGCCCGGGGCTGCGGCGGTCGCGATGGTCGCGCCATCCGGCGTAGGCGGCGACCAGCGCGGCGGTGGCGGCGAACGACATCTGGAACGACGGCCCCATGACCTCGTGCGGCGCGAGCAGGAGGATGATCAGCGCCGAGATCGCAAGATTGCGCATGGTCAGCGCCGCGCGGTCGAACAGCACGGCGAGCAGCATCACCGCGAGCATGATGAAGCTGCGCTGGGCTGCGACGTCCGCGCCCGACATGACGAGATAGAAGGCGGTCGCCGCCAGCGCCATCGCCGCGGCGTACTTCTTGACCGGACGGCGCATGGCGAATGTCGGGAACAGCGCGAAGCCGGCGCGCATCGACACCATCAGCGTGCCCGCGACCAGCGCCATGTGCAGCCCCGAGATCGAGATGACGTGGTAGAGGCCGGTGATGCGCATCGCCTCGTTGAGGTCTTCCGGGATGCCGGCCCGGATGCCGGTGACCAGCGCCGCCGCGACCGCGCCTTCCGGGCCGCCGATCCGGCTCTCGATGCGGCCGGCCATCCGGGCGCGCCAGCCTTCCATCTGCGCGGCGAGGCGCTCGCGCAGCGCTGGCGGCGTGTCCGGCGCCGTGCGGTCCGGCCCGGCAAGGAAGAAACCGACCGCGCCGATGCCGGAGAAATAGCTCTCGAAAGCGAAATCGTAGCTGCCGGGCCGCACCGGGCCGGAAGGCGGCAGCAGGCGGACGACGCCCTGCACCGTATCGCCCGGCATCAGCCCCGCAGGCGCCGCCCGTGCCGTGGCGCGCACGCGACGCGGCGCGTGGCGCAGCGCCGGCCTTTCCGTCGAGACGACGTCGAGCGTCAGCCGGACCCGGCCGCTCGCCTGGTGCTCGACCCGCACGACGCGCGCGGTGAGCCGGGTCGAGATCTCCGCACCCAGCATCGGCGTTGCCGCCCGCAGGGTCTCGACCTTTCCGGCCAGCATGCCCGCGGCCGCCATCGCCGCGGCGAGGAAAAGCGCGTGCAGGAGAGGACGGAAGACCGTTGCGGCGGCGAGCGCGCCGAGAGCGGCGAAGGAAAGCACGAGCGGCGCCAGCGCCGGCTCCGCGCGCATGGTGAAATAGGCGAGCGCGCCCGCGGCCATGAACACGGGCGCGAACAGGAAGGCGTTGCCGCGCTCCAGCTCGTGGTCGAAGGCGCTGCGGATCGCGCCGGCCACGGCGGCAACGCCACGCCACCGCGGCGGCGGTGCCTGTCGGCGCGGCAGCGTCAGCAAAGGCACGGGAACGGGGGGCGCAGACGAAGGCTCCGGCGCAGCGGCGGCGTGCGCGCCGAACTGCCGGCGCTCGTCCGCGACGCGCGTTTCGCCTGCGTCCATGCCTGGCTCCCCCCGCCGGTAACCGCTTGCACGCTGAAGCGCCTATGCTACATGAGCGCCAGCAAAAGGCCACCGGGCGCCACGGCCCGCATTCTCCCGTTCCAAAGGCAGGAAGCCATGTCCGACAAGGTCATCACCCGCTTTGCCCCCTCGCCCACGGGCTATCTGCACATCGGCGGCGCGCGCCCGGCGCTGTTCAACTGGCTCTACGCCCGGCACACCGGCGGCATCATGCTGCTCCGCATCGAGGACACCGACCGCGAGCGCTCGTCCGAGGCCGCCACGGCCGCCATCCTCGACGGGCTGAAGTGGCTCGGCCTCGAATGGGACGGGGAGCCGGTGTCGCAGTTCGAGCGTGCCGGGCGCCATCGCGAGGTGGCCGAGGAGCTGGTGCGCATGGGCAAGGCCTACTATTGCTACGCCACGCCGCAGGAGCTCGAGGAGATGCGCGAGAAGGCGCGCGCCGAGGGCCGGCCGCCGCGCTACGACGGGCGCTGGCGCGACCGCGACCCCGCCGAGGCGCCGGCGGGGGTGAAGCCCGCGATCCGCATCAAGGCGCCGCAGGACGGCGAGACGCTGGTGCCCGATCGCGTCCAGGGCGACGTGCGCTTTCCCAACAAGGACCTCGACGACTTCATCATCCTGCGCTCCGACGGCAACCCCACCTACATGCACGCCGTGGTGGTCGACGACCACGACATGGGCGTCACCCACATCATCCGCGGCGACGACCACCTGACCAACGCCGCCCGCCAGACCGTCATCTACCAGGCGATGGGCTGGGACGTGCCGGTGATGGCGCATATCCCGCTCATCCACGGGCCGGACGGGGCGAAGCTGTCCAAGCGCCACGGCGCGCTCGGCGTCGAGGCCTACCGGGCCATGGGCTACCTGCCGGAGGCGCTGCGCAATTACCTCGCCCGCCTCGGCTGGAGCCACGGCGACGACGAGGTGATGTCGACCGAGGACATGGTGCGCTGGTTCGAGATCGAGGACGTCAACCGCGGCGCGGCGCGCTTCGACTACGCCAAGCTCGAGGCGCTGAACGGCCTCTACATGCGCAAGAGCGACGACGCAGACCTGCTCGGCCGCTTCCTGGCGACGCTGCCGTTCATCGAGGAGCGCGGCGCGATCCCGGCAGAGCCGAACGAGCAGCAGACGGCGATGCTGCTCGCCGCCCTGCCCGGCCTCAAGGAACGCGCCAAGACGCTGGTCGAGCTCGCCGACAGCGCGCAGTACCTGTTCGTCTCGCGGCCGCTCGCCCTCGACGAGAAGGCGGCACAGATCCTCGACGCCGACGCGCGCGGCATCGTCGCCGCCCTCATGCCGGAGTTCGAGGCGCTGGACGAGTGGACCGCCGCGTCGACCGAGGCGGTGGTGCGGGCCTTCGCCGAAAGGAGCGGCCTGAAGCTCGGAAAGGTGGCGCAGCCGCTGCGCGCGGCGCTGACCGGCCGGGCCACCTCGCCCGGCGTGTTCGACGTCATCGCGGTGCTCGGACGGGAAGAAAGCCTGGGGCGGCTGCGCGACCAGATTGCATGAGCGGAACGAAATGCTCCCCTATGGTGCAATGCGAGAAACGGCCCGTCGAATCCCTTGGCAGCTTCCCGCAAATCGGATAGCAAGGGCGCGCAATCGGGTGATGATTGTTATCGAACATAACCGATGAGCATCGCAGGCGGGGCGCCACAGATTGAGAGGTGATTGTGATGACCAATTCGACCGCAACGCTTGAGTTCGACGGCAAGGCCAACGAACTCAAGGTCCGAAAAGGGTCGGTCGGCCCGGATGTCATCGACATCAGCACCCTCTACCGCGACACCGGCGCGTTCACCTACGATCCCGGCTTCACCTCCACCGCCAGCTGCGAATCGAAGATCACCTACATCGACGGCGACGAGGGCGTGCTGCTGCACCGCGGCTACCCGATCGAGCAACTCGCCGAGCACGGCGACTTCCTCGAGGTCTGCTACCTCCTGCTCTACGGCGAGCTGCCGACCAAGTCCCAGAAGGACGATTTCGACTACCGCGTCACGCACCACACCATGGTGCACGAGCAGATGACCAAGTTCTTCACCGGCTTCCGCCGCGACGCCCACCCGATGGCGGTGATGTGCGGCGTGGTCGGTGCGCTGTCGGCCTTCTACCACGACTCGATCGAGATCTCGGACCCGCACCAGCGCATGGTCGCCTCGATCCGGCTGATCGCCAAGATGCCGACCATCGCGGCGATGGCCTACAAGTACTACATCGGCCAGCCCTTCGTTTACCCGAAGAACGACCTGAACTACGCGGCCAACTTCCTCTACATGTGCTTCGCCGTGCCGTGCGACGAGTACAAGGTCAATCCGGTGCTGGCGCGCGCCATGGAGCGCATCTTCATCCTGCACGCCGACCACGAGCAGAACGCCTCGACCTCGACCGTGCGCCTGGCCGGCTCGTCGGGCGCCAACCCGTTCGCCTGCATCGCCGCCGGCATCGCCTGCCTGTGGGGCCCGGCGCATGGCGGCGCCAACGAGGCGGCGCTCAACATGCTGGCCGAGATCGGCTCGGTCGATCGCATCCCCGAGTTCATCGCCCGCGCCAAGGACAAGAACGACCCGTTCCGCCAGATGGGCTTCGGCCACCGCGTCTACAAGAACTACGACCCGCGCGCCAAGATCATGCAGCAGACCACGCACGAGGTTCTGGGCGAGCTCGGCATCAAGGACGACCCGCTGCTCGACGTGGCGATGGAGCTCGAGAAGATCGCGCTGACGGACGAGTACTTCGTCGAGAAGAAGCTCTATCCGAACATCGACTTCTACTCCGGCATCACGCTCAAGGCGCTCGGCTTCCCGACCACCATGTTCACCGTGCTGTTCGCGCTGGCGCGCACCGTCGGCTGGATCGCGCAGTGGAAGGAGATGATCGAGG
The DNA here is from genome assembly GCA_023419995.1 of Pseudomonadota bacterium. GTDB lineage: Bacteria > Pseudomonadota > Alphaproteobacteria > Rhizobiales > Rhizobiaceae > Aerobium. The sequence goes on from JAEZXF010000230.1 coordinate 4,807, forward strand.
ATCCGAGCCAGAAGATCGGCCGCCCGCGCCAGCTCTACACCGGCCATCCGTCGCGCGACTACGTGCCGATCGCCAAGCGCTGAGAAGGCGCAGCCGCAAGACAGACAAAGGGCGCTTCGGCGCCCTTTTTGCTTGCCGGCGGATCGATGAAGCCGGAGCGGCTCTCGATCGGCACCGCCGGGCAAACGGATGGCATGCGGGAGCTGCGAGCGGCAATGGAGGTGCGCTCAGGCGCGCTGGCGGATGCAGGCCAGGACCGCCTCGGCGGCGAGCGTGCCGGCCGGGCGCTGCGTCGCCATGCGCGCTGCGACCTGCCCGAGACCGTCGACCTGCGCCGCCCGTGTCGGGGTGTCTTCCCACAGCTGCTCGATGAGGCGCGCCAGATAGGGCGGGCGCAGGAAGTCGTTGTAGTACTCCAGGACCACGGGCCAGTCGGCGATGAGGTTCGGCAGCGAGGCCGACCAGGTGGTGATGAAGCGCATCATCGCCGTCGTCACCCAGTCGGTGCGGTAGCACGAGATCATCGGCACGCCGGCGAGCGCCAGTTCCAGCGACACGGTGCCGGAAGCGGCGAGCGCGGCATCCGCCTCGCCGAACGCCGCCCATTTCTCGTCCTCGCCATGGACGACGCGCGGCCGCACCGGCCATGACGACACCGCCTCCTCGACCAGCGCGGCGACATGCGGCACGGTCGGGATCGTCACACTGAAGGCGCCGCCGCGCTGGGCGAGAAGGCACAGCGTCTCGCCGAAGGGGTCGAGCAGCCGCCTGACCTCGCCGCGCCGCGATCCCGGCAGCACGACGAGCCGCCGCGGCGCCGTGCGTGCCGCGATCGGCCGCGCCTGCTGCGCCTTGCGGGCGGCGAGCACGCCCGGATGGGTCGCGAGCCGGTGGCCGACATAGACGCCCTGCGGCCCCTCGAGGCGCGACAGCGCCTCCGGCTCGAACGGAAGCACGCACAGCACGCGGTCGACATAGGATCGCATGTCGCGCGCGCGGCCCGGCCGCCACGCCCACACGCTGGGGCAGACATAGTGCACGATCGGCACGTCCGGCGCCGCCGCGCGCACCTTCCGCGCGACGCGCAGGGAGAAATCAGGGCTGTCGATGGTGATGAGGCAGTCGGGTCTCGCCCTGGCGACGGCCTGCGCGGTCTGGCCGATGCGGCGCATCAGGCGCGGCAGGTCGCGAAGCACGGCGGTGATGCCCATCAGCGCGATCTCGCCGCCGTCGAACAGCGGCTCGAGGCCGAGCGCGCGCAGGTGGCGGCCGCCGACGCCGACGAGCTCGACGCGCCGGCCGGTCTGCCGCGCGAGCGCGGCGACGAGATCGGCGCCGAGAAGATCGCCCGATTCCTCGCCGGCGACGATGGCGATGCGCAGGGGCCGATCCTCGCTCATTCCGCCTCCCCGCCCGTCAGGCCGACGATGAACAGGCCCACCTCGTCGGCCAGTGCCACCGTGCGCTCGAAATCGAGGATGAAGGACCGCCCGGAATCGAGCGCGATGCCGGCAAGGCCGGCGGCGCGGGCGGCGGTGACGGTGTCGGGGCCGATCGCCGGCAGGTCGGCGCGCCTGTCCTGCTGGGGCTTGCAGCACTTGACCAGCACGCCGCCGCTCTTGCCGGCGAGCCGTCCGTGGCCGCGCATGCCGGCGGTGCGGGCGAGCAGGCCGTCGGTGCCCTCTATGCCCTCGAGCGCGATGGCGCGGCCGCCGATGGCGATCGCGGCCTGGCCGATGTCGAGCCGGCCGATGGCGCGCGCCGCGATGGCGGCCGCGTCGATGTCGCGCTGGTCGGAAGCCGACGGCCGGGCGCGGGTGAGACACCCCTCCGGCGTCAGGAGGTCGGGCACCACCTCGTCGGCCGCGACGACGCGCATGCCCTGCGCCTCGATGATGTGGATGACGGTGCGCAGCAGGCCGTCGTCGCCGCGCAGCAGGCCGGCGGCGATGCGCGGCAGGTCGAGGAGCAGCGGCAGGGACCACCTGATGCGGGAAAGGCGCGGCCGGCGCGCGATGCTGCCCGCCATCACCACCCGCCGCACGCCCTCGGCGCGCAGGCGGGCAAGAAACGGCCCGACATCCTCGACCGAAACCGGGAAAGTGTCGGCGCCGCCGAAATCGGCCGTCTCCGCCTCACCCGAAACGACCGCCACCAGCGGCTTCCGGCCGCGCGCCAGCAGCGTCCTGACGACGGCGACGGGCAATGCCCCGCCGCCGGCGATCACGGCTATGCGGCCTTCCTGCGCCTCGCCGGCGCCGGGGGATGGTTCACTCGCCGCCATCGCCGGCGTTCTCGCCGCGATCGCCCAGCGGCGGCACGGTGAAATGCCTCCTGCCGCGGCTGGTGAGAAAATCGAGGATGTCGACGACCGCGGGCGAATCCGCGAAGTCGCGCCGCACCGTCTCCGCGTTCTCGGCGACGGTTCGCTCGGGCGAGAACAGCGCGCGGTACGCGGCGCGCAGCGTCATCAGCTCGGCGCGGCTCATGCCCGAGCGCTTGAGGCCGATGACGTTGAAGCCGCGCAGCTCGGCGCGGTTGCCGACCGCCATGCCGTAGGGAATGACGTCGCCGACCACGGCAGCCATCCCGCCGACGAACGCATGATGCCCGATGCGGACGAACTGGTGCACGGCGGCCAGGCCGCCGATGATGACGTTGTTGCCGATCTCGCAATGGCCGCCGAGCGTCGCGCCGTGCGTCAGGGTGACGTTGTCGCCGACGATGCAGTCATGCGCGACATGCGAATAGGCGAGGAAGAAGCCGTTGTCGCCGACGACCGTGGCGCGGTGGCCGTAATCCGTTCCCCGGTGCATGGTCACGGATTCGCGGATGTCGCAGTTCCTGCCGATCGTCAGCGTGGTGCGGCCGCCCTTGTGCTTGCCGTCCTGCGGCGGGCCGCCGAGCGCGGCGAAGGCCTGCACGCGGGTGCCCTCGCCGATCGTGGTCGCGCCCGTCACCGAGACATGGTTGGCGAGGTTGACGCCGTCGCCCAGCACGGCCTCGGGGCCGACGAGGCAGAAGGGGCCGACCTCGACATTGGCGCCGAGCTGCGCGCCCTTCTCGACGACCGCGCTCGGATGGATGACAGTCCCGCCCATCGCCGCTCCCTCAGGCCGCAGTCTTCGGCGCCATCATGGCGGAGATCTCGGCTTCGGCCGCCTTGACGCCGTCGACCGTGGCCTCGCAGGCGAAGCGCCAGATATTGCTGCGCTGCTTCAGCTTGCGGACGTGGATCTCCAGCCGGTCACCCGGCACCACGGGACGGCGGAACTTGGCGTTGTCGATGGTCATGAAATAGACGACCGACGGCTTGTCGGCGCCGGTCGAGCGGATGCAGATCGCGCCGGCGGTCTGCGCCATCGCCTCGATGATGAGCACGCCCGGCATGACCGGCTGGCCGGGGAAATGTCCCTGGAAGTGCGGCTCGTTGAAGGTGACGTTCTTGATGCCGACGGCGGCGTTGTCGCCGTCGATGTCGACGATGCGGTCGACCAGCAGGAACGGATAGCGATGCGGCAGGAGCCGCAGAAGCCCGAGAATATCGACGCTCTCCAGCGTCGTGGCGCCCCCGTCAGCCATCCTGGCGTTCCTTTCTCTGGCCCTTCGCCATCGCCCGAAGCACGGCGATCTGGCGCATCATTTCCTTCATCGGCTGGGCGGGCATGCCGCCCCAGCGCTCGCCGGCCGGAACGTCGGTCATCACGCCGCTGGCGGCGGCGAGCTGCGCCCCGCTGCCGATAGCGAGATGGTCCGCGATGCCGACGCGGCCGCCCAGCATCACCCCGTCGCCGAGCGTGACGGAACCGGAGATGCCGCAATGCGCGGCGAGCACGCAATGGCGCCCGATGCGCACGTTGTGCGCGATCTGGACGAGATTGTCGATCTTGGTCCCCTCGCCGATCACCGTGTCGACGAGCGCGCCCCTGTCTATGGTGGTGTTGGCGCCGATCTCGACGTCGTCCTGGATCACGACGCGGCCGAGTTGCGGCATCTTCTCCAGCCCGGCCCGGCCGGGGACGTAGCCGAAGCCGTCCTGGCCGATGCGCGCGCCGGCATGGACGATCACGCGGTTGCCGAGCAGGGCATGCTGGATCGTGACGCCGGCGCCGACATAACCGTCGCGGCCGATGCGGCAGGACGGGCCCACCACGGCATGGGGCGCGACGATCGTGCCGCTGCCGACCTGCGCGTCTGGCCCGATCACGGCGCCGGCCTCGACGACGGCCCCCTCCTCGACCAGCGCCGTCGGGTGGACATGCGCGGCGGGCGATATGCCGGTCTCGCCGGTCATGGGCTCGGGGCGCGCCGATGCCGGAAACATCAGCCGTCCGATCATCGCGAAATCGCGCTGCGGATGGGACGACACGAGGACGGCCATGCCCGGCCCGGCGGACGCCGCCACGTCGGCAGTGCACAGGAGCGCGGACGCCTCGACGCCGGCGATCAGCCCGGCATTGCGCCTGCCCTCGACGAAGACGAGCGCCCCGCCCCCGCCGCGGTCCGCCGGCGCGAGATGAGTGATGTCGTGATGGGAGAATTCAGGCGTGCGAAGCTCTGCGCCGGTCAACGCGGCGAGCTCGCCAGCGGTGAAACGACG
>JAEZXF010000276.1 GCA_023419995.1 Pseudomonadota bacterium
GTGCGTGCGCGTGCCGAGGCGCATGTGCAGCATGGCGCCCTCGCGCGCGAACGGCGCCGTCTCCATCACCCCGTCGAGGATGAAGCGGGTGTGCTCCGCCGAGATTTCCACCGCCGTCAGGCCGGACGCCTTTCCGTCGAGCGCGATGGCGAATTCGCGTTCGCCGGTCCGGGCGACGTGCACGGACACCGACTCGCCGTCGAAGACGAGGCTGAGGCCGACCGGCAGCCTGTGGGCGGGTCCCGCCCGGCGGGGCTGCGCCGGTCCGCCTGCCGTCTGGTGCAGGAGCCAGGCGGCGACCAGCACGCCGCGCCGCCGCGCCGCCTCGTCGACGGCCAGCAGCGCCGCCTCGTTCTGCGCGATGAAGGCGGTCGTCGCCTCGCCGGCGACAAAGGCCGGATGCGCGAGGCAGCGCGACAGGAACTCCTGGTTGGTGACCACGCCCAGCGCCACCGTGTCGCCGAGGCCGAGCGCCAGCCTGCGCCGCGCCTCCTCGCGCGTCGCGCCGTGGCCGACGAGCTTGGCCACCATCGAATCGTAATAGGGCGGGATCGGCGCGCCCGGCCGCAGCGCGTGGTCGGTGCGGATGCCCTCCGCCGCCTGCCAGCGGCTCATCGTCCCGCTTTGCGGCACGAAGCCGTGCCCGGCATCCTCGGCGCACAGCCGCACCTCGATGGCGTGGCCGCGAATGCGGATGTCCTCCTGCGCCAGCGGCAGGCTCTCGCCCGCGGCCACGCGCAGCTGCCATTCGACGAGGTCGAGGCCGGTGACCGCCTCCGTCACCGGATGCTCGACCTGGAGCCGCGTGTTCATCTCCATGAAGTAGAAGGCGCCGTCGCGGTCGAGCAGGAATTCGAGCGTGCCCGCGCCCTCGTAGCCGATGGCCCGCGCCGCCGCGACGGCGGTCTCGCCCATCCGCCCCCGCAAGGCCGCGTCGACGGCGGGCGAGGGCGCCTCCTCGATCAGCTTCTGGTGGCGGCGCTGCACCGAGCAGTCGCGCTCGCCGAGATGCACGACGTTGCCGTGCCGGTCGGCGAAGATCTGGATCTCGATGTGGCGCGGCTCGACGATGGCGCGCTCGAGGATGACGGTGGCGTCGCCGAAGGCGTTCTTCGCTTCCGACTGGGCGCTGCGCAGCAGGTCGGCGAACGCCTCCGCGGAAGGGACGAGGCGCATGCCGCGCCCGCCGCCGCCCGCCGTCGCCTTGATCATCACCGGATAGCCGATGCGGCCGGCCTCGGCCGCAAGACGCTCCGCGTCCTGGTCCTCGCCCTGGTAGCCGGGGACGCAGGGCACGCCCGCCTCGAGCATCAGCCGCTTCGCGCCCGCCTTGTCGCCCATGGCGCGGATCGCCTCCGGCGACGGGCCGACGAAGACGATGCCCGCCTCGCGGCAGGCGGCGGCGAAGGCCTCGTTCTCGGCGAGGAAGCCGTAGCCGGGATGGATCGCGTCGGCGCCGGTGGCGCGCGCCGCGTCGACGATCGCGCCGATGTCGAGGTAGGACTGCGCCGGCAGCGCCTCGCCGATGCAGACCGCCTGGTCGGCGGCCGCGACGTGGCAGGCCTCGGCATCGGCCGAGGAATAGACGGCGACCGTGCGGTAGCCGAGCTTTCGCGCCGAGCGCATCACCCGCAGCGCGATCTCGCCGCGGTTGGCCACCAGCACCTTGGAGAAGGGTGTCGTCCTGCTCATCGTCGGTCAGCGCCGCCTTCAGCTCGATTTCGGGAAGGTGCCCATGAACTTGCACAGGATCTGCAGCATCACCTCGTCGGCGCCGCCGCCGATGGAGGTGACGCGGCCGTCTCGGTAGATGCGCGAGACGAGGTTCTCCATCGTGTAGCCCATGCCGCCCCAGAACTGCAGGCAGCCGTCGGCCACCTCGCGGATGACGCGCCCGGCCTTCAGCTTGGCCATGGTGGCGACGCGGGTGGCATCCTCGCCGCGCACCACCATCTCGACCCCCTGCCACGACAGCGCCCTGAGCGCCGAGACCTCGGTCTGCATCTCGGCAAGCCGGTAGTGCACCCACTGGTTGTCGAGGATCGAGCGGCCGAACGCCTTGCGCTCGCGGGTGTAGTCGATGGTCATGTCGATGGCGCGCTGCGCCATCGCCCCGGCATTGAGCGAGCCCCACAGCCGCTCGTACTGGAACTGCTCCATCTGGTAGACGAAGCCCATGCCCTCCTCACCGATGCGGTTCCGCTGCGGCACGCGCACGCCGTCGAGGAAGATCTGCGCCGTGTCGGAGGCGTTCATCCCGATCTTCCGGATCTTGCGGGCGACGCTGACGCCCGGCGTCTTCATCGGCACCACGATCAGCGACTTGTTGCGGTGCGGCGCGCCGTCGGAGGTGTTGGCGAGCAGGCAGCAGAAATCGGCCTGCGTGCCGCTCGTCGTCCACATCTTGCCGCCGTCGATGACGTAGTCGCCGCCGTCCTTTCGCGCCGTGGTGCGGATCGCGGCGACGTCCGAGCCGCCGCCGACTTCCGACACGCCGAGGCAGACGACCGCCTCGCCGCGGATCGCCGGCGTCAGGAACTCCTCGCGCAGCTCGGCGCTGCCGTGGCGGGCGAGCGCCGGCGTCCCCATGTCGGTCTGCACGCCGATCGCCATCGGGATGCCGCCGCAGTCGATGGCGGCCAGCGCCTCGGCCAGCACCGCCGGATAGGAATAGTCGAGCCCGAGGCCGCCGTTCTCCGCCGGCTTGTCGAGGCCGAGCAGGCCGAGCTCACCCAGCTGGCCGAACACCTCGCGCGCCGGGAAGATCTCCTCCGCCTCCCAGCGGTCGACATGCGGGTTGACCTTCTCGTTCGCCCAGCGGCGAACCGTGTCGCGGATCTGCTCGTGGTCCTGCGTCAGTTGCATCGTATCCTCCCCCGTATCGCCGTCACGCCCCTTGTGCCTGTCATGGGCGCGCGACGGAAAACTGCATCGGCTGCGGCTGCCGCCGTTCCGCCTCGCGGCAGATGGCCAGCACGTTCGCCAGCACCGCGCGCGTGTCGCGCGGGTCGATCACCCCGTCGTCGAGAAGCTGCGCGCTGGTGGTGAACACGTCCATCTGCCGCTCGAAATGCTCGATGATGCGGCTCTTCATCATGTCGAGCTTGGCGTGGTCGACCTCGCCCTTGCGGCGCATGCCCGCCTCGGTGACGATGCGCATGGTCTCGGCCGCCTGCTCGCCGCCCATCACCGCCGTCTTGGCGTTGGGCCAGGAGAAGCAGAAGCGCGGGTGGAAGCCGCGTCCGCACATGCCGTAATTGCCGGCGCCGAACGACGCGCCGCAATAGAGCGTGATCTGCGGCACCGTGGCGTTGGTCACCGCCTGGATCATCTTCGAGCCGTGCTTGATGATGCCGCCCTGCTCGGCGTCGCGGCCGACCATGAAGCCGGTGGTGTTGTTGAGGTAGAGGATCGGCGTCCTCGACTGGCAGCACGCCTGGATGAAGTGGGTCGCCTTCGAGGCGCCGGCGCTGTCGATCGGGCCGTTGTTGGTGATGACGCCGACCGGCCAGCCCTCGATGGCGAAATGGCCGCAGACCGTGGCGCTGCCGTAGTTCTCGCCGAACTCGAGGAAGTCGGAGCCATCGGCGATGCGGGCGATCACCTGCCGCATGTCGACCGGCCGCTTGTGGTCCATCGGCATGATGCCGAGAAGCTCCGCGGTGTCGTGGCGCGGCTCGGCGAAGGCGCGCTCGGCTTCGGCGGGGACGTCCTTGTCCCATGCGATCCGCGCCATGATCTCGCGGGCGATGCGGATGGCGTCGCGGTCGTCCTCGGCGAGGTAGTCGCCGAGGCCGGAGATCGAGCTGTGCATCTCGGCCCCGCCCAGCTCCTCCTCGGTCGCCACCTCGCCGGTCGCGGCCTTGAGCAGCGGCGGGCCGGCGAGGAAGGCGCGCGAGCGGCCGCGCACCAGGATGATGTAGTCGGAAAGGCCGGTCTGGTAGGCCCCGCCGGCGGTGGACGAGCCGTGCGTGACGGTGACCACGGGCAGGCCCGCCGCCGACATGCGCGCCAGGTTGCGGAACGTCGAGCCGCCGTGGATGAAATCGGCGACGCGGTAGGTCATCAGGTTGGCGCCGGCGCTCTCGACGAGCTGAACGTAGGGCAGCTTGTTCTCGAGCGCGAGCTCCTGCGCCCGCAGGATCTTCTCCAGCCCCATCGGCTGCAGCGCGCCGGCGTCGATGCCTGAATCCGAGACGAGGACCATGCAGCGCGCGCCGCCGACGAAGCCGATGCCGGCGATGACGCCGCCGCCCGGCACGCTGCGTTCCGGGTCGGGCGTGTCCATGCCGAAGCCGGCGAGGCTGCACAGCTCGAGGAACGGCGCCCCTGCGTCGAGGAGCAGCGCCAGCCGGTCGCGTGGCAGGAGCTGCTGCCGCTTCTCGAACCGCTCGCGCGACGCCGAGGATTTCGCCTCGGTGCGGCGGTTGAGGTCGTTCACCCGCTCGATCAGGGCGAGCATGCCGTCCCGGTTGGCCCGGAAGCCCTCGCTGGTCGTCGAAACGGTGGAGTCAATCACGGCCATGGGCACTCGTCCTGCTGTCCGCGAACGCCGCCCGCACGCGGACGGTGCCTTCGCGGAGGGGAAACTAGGCGGCGGGGCGGGGCCGATCTTGCGTCGACTCGCTGGCCTTCGTCCATCCCGCGCCCGTGGTTGAGGGCGGGCGAGCGCGGCACGGGTCGGGTAGTTGACGCGGGCAATGCTCCACGCGTGGAAGCGCCCGGCCGGTGTGCCAGCGAGTTGTCGCAAGAACGGGTCCGCAGCATGGAATAGGGTCGCGCCGACGCATGTGCAGGAAAAGGGGAGCCCGCGATGGCCGAAGGACTGTTCGAACGCGCCGCCGGCCTGGGCCTGCTGCGCGAGGAGCATGTCGCGCTGCGCGATACGGTGCGCGGCTTCGTCGCGCGCGAGATCGTGCCCCACGTCGCCGAATGGGAGGAGGCGCGCCGCCTGCCGCGCGCGCTCTTCCGCAAGGCGGCCGAGGTCGGCCTGCAGGGGCTGATCTTTCCCGAGGCGCTGGGCGGCTCGGGCGGCGACTTCCTGATGCAGATCGTCGCCAGCGAGGAGATCGCCCGCGCCGGCGCCGGCGGGGTGTGCGCCTCGCTCGGCTCCTACATGATCGGCCTGCCGCCCATCGTGAAGCTCGGCAGCCCCGAGATCCTGGAGGCCTACGCGAAGCCGATCATCGCCGGCGAGAAGAGCGCCGCCCTGGCCGTGACCGAGCCGGGCGGCGGCTCCGACGTCGCGGCGCTGCGCACCGCGGCGCGGCGCGAGGGCGCCCACTACGTCGTCAACGGCGAGAAGCCCTTCATCACCTCCGGCATGCAGGCCGACGTGTTCACCGTCGCCGTGCGCACGGACCCGCAGTCGCGCGGGCCGAGCGGCATCTCCTTCCTCGTCGTCGACGGCGACGCGCGGGGGCTGGAGCGCACCGAACTGCACAAGATGGGCTGGCACGCCTCCGACACCGCGCATCTGACCTTCCGCGATGTGCGCGTGCCGGCGGGGAACCTGCTCGGCCGCGAGCACGAAGGCTTCCACGCCGTGATGCTCAACTTCAACGACGAGCGACTCACCCTCGCGGCGCAGGCGGTCGGCGCGGCGGAGGCCTGCTTCATCGAGGCCGCCGCCTGGGCGCGGGAGCGCCAGACCTTCGGCCGCCCGCTGATCGAGAACCAGGTGATCCGCCACAAGCTGGTCGACATGGCGATGCAGATCGACGCCGCCCGCACGCTGCTCTACGACGTGGTCGAGCGGCGCATGGTCGAGGCGGATGCGCTGCCCGTCCACGTCGCCCGCACGGCGATGGCCAAGATCACGGCGACCAACGCCGTCTTCGACGTCGCCAACAGCGCGGTGCAGATCCTCGGCGGCATGGGCTATATGCGCGGCACGGTCTCCGAGCGGGTGTTCCGCGAGACCAAGGTGCTGTCCATCGGCGGCGGCGGCGACGAGATCCTCAAGGACCTCGCCGCGCGGCAGATGAACCTGTGACCGCCCGCTGACCCGCGCCGCGCGCGTCAGCCGCTCCGAAAAACCCCGTTCCTCCCGTGCGTCTTCCCCCGCGGCAGTGCCGCCGGAGACGGTTGCCGCCGTCGCGGCAAAGAGGACCGGCGGTGCGTTTCTTTCCCTAAAGGCAGTTCGCAGACGGTCCATGATGTGGATCGTGTAACGATGTTTGTCTTGTACGATCGCCTGATCTGTGCCAGCACATGGAACGGGAGAAAAGATAGGTCCATATAGTGGACTATCGGGCGAAGATGCTTGCCGGAATCCGAGGGGGCCGGCCGGGTATCTCGCCGAGGCGCGCGGATGTCTGGCGAGGATCTGCACCGCGCGGCTGCGAGAAGGGGGAGGAGGGACGCGCATGGCCGCCGTCAACGAGGAAGAGCTTTCCGTCGAAACCCAGTCCGAGGTGATCGGCGCGCGTGCCGGCTCGCTGCTGATGCGGCCGGTCGAGGTGGTCGCGTCGATCCTCCTGGTCGTCATCGTCGGCCTGCTGCTGACAGGGGTCTTCACGCGCTACGTGCTGCACACGCCGGTGGTGTGGATCGACGAGGCGGCCTCGATCTCCTTCCTCTGGCTGGCCATGCTGGGATCGGCCATCGCCGTCGACCGCAACGAGCATCTGCGCCTCACCGTCTTCCTCAACCTTTTCCCCGAGCGCTGGCGCGGGCTGATCGACACGCTGGCCATGCTGATCGCGGTGACGGTTCTCGCCGTGCTCCTCCTGCCCGCGGTCGAGTATGTCCGAGAGGAATCCTACGTCACCTCGGCCGCGCTCAAGATTCCCGTCAGCTACCGGGTCTCGGCCATCATCGTCGGCATCGTGCTGATGATCCTGGTCGCGCTCGGCCATGTCGTGCGCACCGCTGCCAGGCGGGAGATCGTCACCTCGCTCGTCATCATCGCCCTCGTCGGCGGCCTCGGCTGGATGCTGTCGCCGTTCTTCATGGGCCTCGGCTATCTCAACATCCTGATCTTCCTCGTCGGCGTGGCGGCGTTCTGCCTCGTGCTCGGCGTGCCGATCGCCTTCTGCTTCGGCATGGGCACGATCGGCTTCCTCGCGCTGACCACCCACGTGCCGATGATCGTCATGATCGGCCGCATGGACGAGGGCATGTCGAGCCTGATCCTCTTGTCGGTACCGATCTTCGTCCTGCTCGGCTGCATCCTCGACGCCACCGGCATGGGCAAGGCCATCGTCGACTTCATGGCCTCGCTGCTCGGCCACGTGAAGGCCGGCATGTCCTACGTGCTGCTCGGCTCGCTGTTCCTGGTCTCCGGCATCTCCGGCTCCAAGGTTTCCGACATGGCGACGGTCGCCCCGGCGCTGTTCCCGGAGATGAAGCGGCGCGGCCACAAGCCCAAGGAGATGATCGCGCTGCTCGCCACCGGCGCGGCCATGGCCGACACGGTGCCGCCGTCGATCGTGCTGATCGTGCTCGGCTCCGTCGCCGGCGTGTCCATCGCGGCGCTGTTCACCTCCGGCTTCGTCATCGCCATGGTGCTGCTGCTGGCGCTCGCCGTCCTCGCCCGCTGGAAGGCGCGCGGCGAGAGCATGGAAGGCGTCAGGCGCGCCCCGTTCAAGCTGAGGCGGACGGCGCTGCTGGTCGCCGCGCCCGCGCTCCTCCTGCCCTTCATCATCCGCGGCGCGGTCGGCGGCGGCATCGCCACCGCCACAGAGGTGTCGACCATCGCCGTGCTCTATGCCTTCGTCATCGGCATCGTGCTCTACGGCGGCATCCGGCCGGCCAAGATCTACGCCATGCTGGTCGAGACGGCGGCCCTGTCGGGCGCCATCCTGCTCATCCTCGGCACGGCCTCGGCCATGGCCTGGGCGCTGACCCAGACCGGCTTCGCCCACCAGCTCGCCGGCTACATGCGCGAGCTGCCCGGCGGCTGGTTCGCCTACATGCTGGTCAGCATCGCGGTGTTCATCGTGCTAGGCTGCGTGCTGGAGGGGCTTCCGGCCATCGTGCTGATGGCGCCGCTGATGTTCCCCATCGCCAAGCAGCTCGGCATCCACGACGTGCACTACGCGATGGTCGTGGTCACGGCGATGAATGTCGGCCTGATGGCCCCGCCGATCGGCATCGGCTTCTACATCGCCTGCAAGATCGGCAACGTCTCGCCCGACGAGGCGATGGGCGCGATCTGGCCCTATATCGGCGCGCTCATCGTCGGCCTGCTCATCATCGCCGCCGTGCCCGCGCTGTCGATCGCCTACCTCTAGCTTCAAGCACCGTCATGCAACCAAGGAGGAAACTTGCATGAACCTGACCCGTAGAACCCTGATGCTGGGCGCCGCCGCCCTGCCGCTGGTCAGCACCATCCGCTACGCCGGCGCGCAGTCGGCGGAGTTCAACTACAAGTACGCCAACAACCTGCCGCTCACGCACCCGATGAACGTGCGCGCGCAGGAGGCGGTGGACAAGATCCGCGAGGAGACCGGCGGCCGCGTCGCCATCCAGATCTTCCCGTCCAACCAGCTCGGCGCCGACACCGACATGCTGAGCCAGGTCCGCTCCGGCGGCGTCGAGTTCTTCACGCTGTCGCCGCTGATCCTGTCGACCCTGGTCGCCAACGCCTCGATCAGCGGCATCGGCTTCGCCTTCCCGAGCTACGACCAGGTCTGGCCGGCGATGGACGGCGAGCTCGGCGCCTATGTCCGCGGCGAGATCGAGAAGTCGAACCTCGTGGTGCTGGAGAAGATCTGGGACAACGGCTTCCGCCAGATCACCTCGTCGGTCGGCCCGATCAACTCCGCCGACGACCTCAAGGGCTTCAAGATCCGCGTGCCGGTGAGCCCGCTGTGGACCTCGATGTTCTCTGCCTTCGAATCCGCGCCCGCCTCGATCAACTTCGCCGAGGTCTATTCGGCGCTGCAGACCGGCATCGTCGACGGTCAGGAGAACCCGCTCGCCATCATCGCGACGGCCAAGCTCTACGAGGTGCAGAAGTACCTGTCGGTCACCAACCACATGTGGGACGGCTTCTGGTTCCTCGCCAACAAGCGCGCCTGGGAGCGCATGCCCGAGGACGTACGCGAGATCGTCGCGAAGAACATCAACGAGGCGGCGGTCAACGAGCGCGCCGACGTCGCGGCGCTCAACGCCACGCTGCGCGGCGAGCTCGAGTCCAACGGCATGACCATCAACGAGCCGGATACCGCCTCCTTCCGCAAGAAGCTGGCCGACGCCGGCTTCTACGCCGAGTGGAAGAAGAACTTCGGCGACGATGCCTGGGCGATCCTCGAGAAGGCTGTCGGCACCACGCTCGGCTGACCCCTCGGAACCCCGAAACGGCGGGGCGGGCTGCGTGCGGCCCGCCCGTCCGACCCAACGACACCGCCCGGCGGTGGAGGAGTGATGGCGTGAGCGGTCGTCTCAAGGGCAAATCGGCCATCGTGTTCGGCGCCGGCTCGTCCGGGCCGGGCTGGGGCAACGGCAAGGCGGCGGCGGTGGCCTTCGCCCGCGAGGGCGCGCAGGTCGCCTGTGTCGACCTCGTCGCCGACGCGGCCCGCGAGACGGCCGACATCATCCGGAAGGAGGGCGGGACCGCGCTCGCGCTTGCCGCCGACGTCACCGACCTCGCCTCGGTCAGGGCCGCCGTCGCCGAGGCCGCCGCCGGTCTCGGCCGCATCGACATCCTGCACAACAATGTCGGCGTCACCCACATGGGCGGCCCCGTCGAGCTCGACGAGGAGAAGTTCCAGGCCGCGCTCGACCTCAACATCGGCCCGGTCTACCGCACGGCGAAGGCCGTGCTGCCCTACATGATCGAGGCGGGCGGCGGGGCGATCGTCAACATCTCGTCGCTGGCGGCGATCCGCTATGTCGGCTACCCCTACTTCGCCTACTACGCCACCAAGGCGGCGGTGAACCAGGCGACGGTGGCGCTGGCCATGCAGTATGCCCGCGCCGGCATCCGCGCCAACTGCATCATGCCCGGCCTGATCGACACGCCGCTGATCTACAAGCAGATCTCCGGCCAGTATGCCTCGGCCGACGAGATGGTCGCCGCGCGCAACGCCATGGTGCCGATGGGCCGCATGGGCACGGCGTGGGACGTCGCCGCCGCCGCCGTCTTCCTCGCCTCCGACGAGGCGCGCTTCATCACCGGCGTCTGCCTGCCGGTCGACGGCGGGCAGAGC
>JAEZXF010000151.1 GCA_023419995.1 Pseudomonadota bacterium
TCTACGGGACTGTCTACTGGGCCATTCACGAAGCGATCCGGAAAAAGCGGAGCCCCTCCTCCCCATGAAGAAGTTCCTGGCCACCGGAATCATGATGCTGGCCCTCGGTCACGGTGCCGATGCGGGCGAAACGATCTACGATCTCTATGCCGCGATCGGCGACACCGTCTTCTTTCCACTCGTCGATACGCCGGACGGTCGGACGGTGACGAACGCCGCCGGTCAACCGCTAAAGACGCGGATCGACGAGAAGGGTCGTTTTCTGGCCTATCTGGAGGAGGGCAGCGGCTGGGCGGTCAACACGTTCAAGTTCTGGCCGCTCCCCGGCGGCGGAGCCATCGCCGCCACGATGGTTGGCTCCTTCGAGTTGGAAGTGATGTTTGCCGACAGCTTCGCCGAATTTTACGCCCGCCGCCCCGGCGGAACCTGGAAGGTCGTCGATCCGCCGATGGAGCCGCTCGACGTCTCCTACTTTCTGGACCAGGCGCCGGTCTTCCCTCGCGAGGAGCGGAAGAAGCTGTTTGAGGAGACCGCCTGGGGGTTGTTCTACGAACTGAGGCCGGACCGCGAGCATGTCGTCGTTCACCTTACGGCGACCAACCGGGACAAATGCTGGCCCGAGGCCGTTTTCGAAGTGACCGGGCAAAGCGACCGGGACGATGCGGGCGGCCCGGATTTCTGCCGCGACGTCTATGATCTGCTGATGAAGGAAGTCGTATTGCAGTTGGACGAGGATAACGGCCGTTTCGAGATCGTGCCGCTGCATCGCAAGCTGATGCTGCCGAACACGAGACGCTGCGACCTTTCAAGAGCCCTAGATTGCAGCCTGGCTGATTAGGGCTTTCAAGTCGCCCGGCGGGTTGGGCCAGCCCCTTGCTGCTTCGTGACGCGCAAATTCCAGAAGTCCCGCCAGCCTTTCGGCAGAAAGCGGGAGATTCCCGGACAGGCGCTCGACCTTGCGTTCGTCGTCCTCGTCGATGAAAGCAAACTCGGGCACGGAAACACCGATGCCAGCCACGACGGGATCGCCGAGAATCCCGACACCGAATTTCTCGACCCGGTCCCAACGAAGGAAAAGTCTTTCGCCGTCCGGCGCCGTGCGCCAGAAGCCGTCCGCCTGAAGCTCCAGTTGCCCGTTACGGCCCGTCAGTCCGCGCAACGAATAGAAGCTGACGATGAGGGGAAAAGGCAGGACGAGGACGTACCAGAACGGGCGCAGGCCGCCTTCGAGAAGCGACAGGCCGTAAAGCAGGCCGCCTGAAAACGTCCACACCACAACGAGCACGACCGCCTGCTCCAGCGGATCGGGCGAAAGGGAGATCTTCCAGTCCTTTCGACCTGTCGGGCCGGTCGTCTTCCGTGTCATCGCCTGGTCCCGATACTGGCGCAGATTGATTTCGGAATGGCACGTCGCAGGCGCAGGCAAACATGGCAGGCTATTTACCTGCCATCCTCGCACAATCGTGAATATTCCATCGATGCCGTTTCCACCGAATAAATTCAGAAATCCGATTAGCAGACTCTCGGATAACCGGAACGGTCTTGAGATCTGACTTCGTATTGTGCGTTGAAGTTGCTGTTCCGGGAACGCACCAAACTATCCCAATTCGATCTGCAGAAATAGAAGCTCCGGTTGCACATTGTGATCCTTACGGTATTGCTGCCGCACGATCCGGGCGTATCAGTCGCGCCCACGCTGGTGATGAAACCTTTTGCAGGTGATGTGACTGCTACTGCAAAGTTCTCGGCACTTACAGGATTGCCGGTGCCGATGGCAAGGGTGACGAGGGCAAGGAATTTGAACGCTTTCATCTTATCGCTCCTGTTGGTTGGTCGTATCTGATGGTTGCCGCGACAGGGCTTGATGCGGATTGCGTGGCAGGAACTCGACACAAAGCTAGATCGGGGAGGCCGCAGAAATCCATTCCCACAGATGTGCTATTGGTGTTCGCGAGCAGGTCCGTCGCCCCCTCACGCGTGTCGTGGCGGCCCGACAGGCAGTGATATGCTCCGGGCGACGATGCATAATGCCCATCCGCTTTGCGGTTAGGGCATCTGTGCTAATCGCGCTTAAAAATCGAGGATGTTTATACTCGTGGCACGATATGAAAGGTGTCATGTCATGAAGAAGATTTTTATGGGCGGGATTTCTCTCCTCTTGCTTTTCCCCTCGGCTCCAGCCAATGCCCTGGATGAGGCAACGGACGACTTAACCTCCATTTTCGAGTATGTGTGCTTCGATACCTTGCCCTATTTCGAAGGGGCAGAAGCACGTTTGCGTCAGATGGGGTTCGAACTGACCGCCTTTGGCGATCGCGAATTTGAGGGTTACCATCCTTCCCAGGGCCTCACCGCCAATCTTGCCGCGGGAAAGCGGAAATACGCCAATCCCGGCTGTACAATTCAATCCGAGAACGCAATCTACAATCGTGCCAAGCAAATTGCGCTTGATATGTTCAATAGTATTTTTGGCGGTACTGCTTCGGAGTGGCGATACAATGGAAAACCCGCCGGCTGGAAAGCGCCGCTAAGCGAGGGGATGGTTTACCTCGATGTAATTGGAGAAGGTGCGGATGTCCCTTCCGGCGTCGGTATAGCTATCGAGTGGCGCAGCCAATAGGCACGGGATTCATAGCTCGCGGCCCTGCGGGCTGTAGGGCTGAAACCCGATCAGACCCGGCCGCCCGGCCATTCTGCGACTGACGGAAAGTGCCGGTCGAATACGGCGCCGTCCGCTACAGGAGGCGCTGACGTATCAAAACGGCCTTTTGCAGATTGAAGGACTTCCGGCGTGTCGCAACTCGTTACGACAAGTTCGCCCGCAACTTCCCCTCGGCCGTCGTGCTCGCAACCCTAGTGGCCTTCCGGTTGTGATAGGGCAAAATCTTACTCTTCGGTGATTATCGGAGCGGTCAGGCTCACCACCTCCAGGCATTCGTCGTCACTGGCTATCACGAAAGACCATCCATCGGATGCCAGGAAGGAAACCACGCTTTCGTGCGTCCAGGCGTGATTGCGCACCCGAAATGTTGTTCGACCAGGACGACCTCCGAGTTCCTGCGTTTTCTGCCAGAGCTCGATCAATCCGCCCTCGTCCAACAGTCTCATTGCCGCAATCACCGGAAAAACCACCCGGTAGATCGACTTCGCGTCGCGAGCATGGACCCGGGCGACCAGATCACGCCCATCCTGACCGCGCAGATGCGAGGGTGCATGGACGAGCATGTGAGGCCCAGTGTCTCGCGGAGCATACGCAATTTCGAGGATTTCGACCGCAGCGTCGGTGAACGGCGTCGCCCACTCTCCGAACTCGAATTCACCAGATCCGAACTTTCCAGCCAAATTCGCTCTCTCAAACCCATTCATCGGACAAGGATAGCATGCGCCGACGATCCGGTTGCCAGATTGCCGGCGCGGAAACGCGAATCTTTCCAGTGGGATCGTCGTGCCGAATTAACGTCCATGTGGGTGGCGAAGCTCCCGGGTCGAACCGGCAACCGTAGACCGTTTCAGTAGCTTGCGCGACAATCGGATGGAAACCGAGCACCGCACCGGCAGCTATCGCGCCCATCATGGCGAACAACGTTGCGATATATGTGCGATCTTCGCATCGCGCGCCATCGATCATAGCCGATCCTGCAACGACTGCACTCTGTCGTTCATCGCTGCCGGACGATCCATCTGGAACGCCATCTTTCCGGGCTTCGCCCGGACGCCGCGAGGAATATTCGGGTCAAACAAGGTCAGAACAAGAGCGGCGGCGCGGAGCCGGCTGGCGCGATGGTGTGGGTCAGCCGGGTGGCAGGCAGACGCCCTCATGACCGCGCCCGATGGTCGAAAGCATTCGCGACGGACGGGCGGGCGGGCGGCAGGCGACGACGGTCAGGCCGTTGGGGTTTCCCGGTAGCGACGACAGATAAGCCTGTCCCGGATCGAAACGCGCGATCTGGCCGGGCTCGATCGTATGGCTCTGCGCGCAGGGCGCGGGGTTGACCTCGCCCGGCAGGCAAAGGCCGACCGTGATCGGTTCGTCGCAGATATTGGTGACCTCACGTGGCTGTGTCCGACCCGTCATGCCCCGCGTGCAATGGTTGACATCCGCTCGCAGCGAGAGACGCTGGTAGCTGCCTGTCACCCGGTCGAGAAACGGCGGAAGCAGGGCGGCCGTCGCAACACCAATCAGCAGGCAGGCCCAGAGCGGAATACCCGGCGCCCGGCCCGGACGGTGACTGACGCTCAGCATGGCGAGAGCCATCCACGCCCCGATGAAGACCTGTCCCTCGGTGACGACCGGCAGGTCGGGCAGCCCGGGCACGGCTCGCCACGCCCCTGCCAGGAAGACGAGCGCGGGGGGAATGACATAGGCTGCCCCGACGCCGATCAGGATCACCTTCCAGGCCGCCAGGCGCGGCCTGAGAGACCGCGCGCGCAGCACGATGACAGTCAAGGCTGTCGCGATTCCGGTGAAAACGGCGCCGGGATGAAGCTCTGGCAAAAGGCGCCCTCGCTGGCCGGACGCCACGCTGCGTCCATTCGGAAACCTGACATATGTTTACGCCGTCCTCAATGTTTTGGGTGGAGTGGGTTCCAGAGCACGGCACGACCGACTCAACTCATGTTGTCGCTGACAGCGGCTATGTAGCGGATCGGAATCGCCCTGCAATACATAGGCCGCCGGTCGAACCACTGCCCGAGTGACCACCACGCGTCCCCTAGGTGCTGTCAGCGGCCATAAGCGCCACCGAAAATATGTATGTTTTCTCGTATGATGGAAACAAATATACCAATAATATCAAATATATTAATGGAGAAATATGGCGAGCCGCGGCCGATAGTGATGATCACTACGTCTACGCTGCGAACATGAACCAGTAGTCGCGCTGCGGGGTCGTCAGACGCAGATAGAGGTCCGAGGACCAGCCCGCGCGGGTCCGCGCCGGGATCAGGTGGATGACATGGTTGTTGCCCTCGGCCGCCATCATATAGACGGCGCGTTCAGCCAGACAGCCCGTTACGGCGGGGCCGGGTTGGGTCGCCGCCGCGGCGGGGAGAGCCAGCGCGGCGAGGAGGCAGGCCATGCTTCGCTTCATCGCTGTCGTCCATTCGTCAACAAGCTAGTGCCCCGTGGCCGCTATCCGGCCTCCGGCGACCTCGAGAACGAGGGGTCGGAGTCGATCCGACGCCGTCCCCGACATCGGATGAGCCACCAGGTGTGCTTCGATCTCTCCATTGAAACGCAGCGAGCCATCCCCGTCTCGCTCGATATCCAGCATCATGCGCGTGCCGGTATCGTCAGCGAGCCGTAGAAATGGATTTCCGGCTCCATCCTCGATCCGCAGTTCGACGAGGCTTGCCGTTCCCTCGACCATCATCACTAGCAGGCGGATCGGGCCGATATCCGTCGGCACCTTCTGCGGATCGGCGAAGATGCGCAGGGAGCCGACATCATCGGTTTCAAAATGGTACTCTGATCGCTCCGCGTCGATCCGCCAGGACGTGGGCGCACCGTTCAGAAGTCCGGTCATGCTCCCGTCCGATCCTTGAGCTAGGACGGGCGCGGAAAGGCAGATCGCGGCAAGGATGAGCAACGCGCCCTTCACGGCTGCACCTCGACGATCGCGCGGCCGAGAACCACCCTGCCAGTTATGTCCAGATAGCGGATCTCGTAGGTGCCGGGCGCATCCGGCATTTCGATCTCCAGGCTGTCGATCTCGACGGCGCTCGCGAAACTGATCCAACTGAAATCCGCCTGATCGGCGCGGGCCAGCGCAACGCGCCGGTCCTCGCTTTCGCCGCCGCCGGTCCAACTCACAACGATGATTTCGCCCGGCTTCGCGGTGGTGGGCACGACGAGCCCGGCACCCTCATCCATCGGCGCATCCGCCGCCAGCACTTCAATCGGCCGGCGCGCCATGACCCGGTCGCCATGATCCAGATGGTAACGGACTTCATAGGCGCCTGGCTCCGCCGGGGCGGTGAACGTGCCGCGGTCAGCATCGCCGACGCGGCGATAGTCGCTTTGCTCGCCGTCGGGCGTACCGATTGGAACGATGGCAACGTAATCGCGCGGATGGATGACGCCGCCCCAT
>JAEZXF010000341.1 GCA_023419995.1 Pseudomonadota bacterium
ACCTGGTGGTGCGCGGCATCTGCTGCCTCCGGCCGCAGGTGCCGGGCCTGTCGGAGAACATCCGCGTCAAGTCGATCGTCGGCCGCTTCCTCGAGCACAGCCGCATCTACTGCTTCGGCAACGGCCACGGTCTGCCCTCGGACGAGGCCGTCGTCTATATCGGTTCGGCCGACCTGATGCCGCGCAACCTCGACCGCCGCGTCGAGACGCTGGTGCCGATCGCCAACTCCACGGTGCACGAGCAGGTTCTCGGCCAGATCATGCTCGGGAACATCATGGACAATCAGCAGAGTTTTGAAGTACTGGCGGACGGCACCTCGCGGCGCATCATGCCCGAGGAAGGGGAAGAGCCGTTCAACGCTCAGGAGTATTTCATGACCAATCCGAGCCTGTCCGGAAGGGGTGATGCCCTGAAATCCAGCGCGCCGAAGCGCATCGTGCAGCCGAAGCGCCGCAGGAAGCACGGCGCGACACCGGCCGCATGATCCATTCCTCGCAAGGCCGGCTTCAGGACCGCCGGCCGCTCGCCGTGATCGACATCGGGTCGAACTCGGTGCGGCTCGTCGTCTACGAAGGCGTGGCGCGCTCGCCGACGATCCTCTTCAACGAGAAGATGATGGCGGGCCTCGGGCGCGGCATCGTGTCCACCGGCCGGCTGGACGACGAGGCCGTGCGCCGCGCGGTCGAGGAGCTCCGCCGCTTCCGCGCCCTGGCCGAGCAGGCCGGCGCCGTCTCGCTTCACGTCATCGCCACCGCCGCCGCGCGCGAGGCCGACAACGGCGTCGAGTTCGTGCGCCGGGCCGAGGAGATCCTCGGCGTCCCGATCCAAGTGCTTTCCGGGCGCGAGGAGGCCGGCTTCTCCGCGCAGGGCGTCATCTCCGCCTTCCACAGCCCCGACGGCATCGCCGGCGACCTCGGCGGCGGCAGCCTCGAGCTGGTCGACGTGGCCGGCGAGGCGATCGGCGAGGGCATAACCCTGCCGCTCGGCGGCCTGCGCCTGCAGGAGATGGCCAAGGATTCGCCGGCCGCCGCCGCGCGGATCGCGCGCGAGGAGCTGCGCCGCGCGACGTTCCTCGACCAGGGGCGGGACCGCACCTTCTACTGCGTCGGCGGCACGTGGCGAAATCTCGCCCGCCTCCACATGATCGCCACCGGCTACGCCCTGCCGGTGATGAACCACTACGAGCTGCCGCTCGCCGACATGGGCGCGTTCCTCCGCCAGGTCGCCGGCGGCGACCTGGCGCAGATACCAGGCATCAAGCGCATCTCGAAGACGCGCCGCGCCCTGCTGCCCTACGGCGCGGTGGTGCTGCGCGAGATCATCGACGCCATGCAGCCGAGGAACATCGTCGTCTCGGCGTTCGGCGTGCGCGAGGGTTATCTCTATTCGCTGCTTTCCGAGAAGGAGCGCCAGCGCGACCCGCTGATCTCGGCCGCCGAGGAACTGGCGATCCTGCGCGCGCGCTCCGTCACCCATGCGCGGGAGCTGGCTGCGTGGACCGACGAGGCCTTCGCCACCTTCGGGATCGAGGAGACTGACGATGACGCGCGCTATCGCCGGGCGGCCTGCCTGCTGGCCGACATAGGCTGGCGCGCCCATCCCGAGTACCGCGGCACGCAGTCGCTCAACATCATCGCCCACGCCTCCTTCATCGGGATCGACCATCCGGGCCGCGCCTTCATCGCGCTGGCCAACCTCTTCCGCCACGAGGGCATCTACGAGGACGACGTCTCACCGGCGATGAAGGCGCTGGCCGGGCCGCGCCATCTCGAGCGCGCCCGCATCCTCGGCGCGCTGCTGCGCGTGGTCTACCTGTTCTCGGCCTCGATGCCCGGCATGATGCCGAAGCTGAAATGGCGGGCGGGCCAAGGGCGCGCGCTGTCGCTGGTGGTGCCGGCGAGCCATGCCGACCTGATGGGCGAGCGGCCCGATACGCGCATGGCGATCCTCGCCAAGGTGCTCGGCCGGCCGATGGAGATCGTGGTCGGGGACTGACGCGCCCGCACGGTCACGGACCGAACCGGACGCCGGTCACCTCCGCCCTGAAGAAGACGGACTCCTGCGCCGTGCTGAACATGTTTGCGACCTCGACCGCGGACGGAACGAGGAAGCCCTGCCGGCGGACGAAGGCGGTGAAGCGGCCGCCGAACGGCTGGAGCCGATGGATGCCCTGCAGGTTGGCGTCGGTCCACCGCCGCGTCTGCGCTGCCACGGGATTGCCCGTATCGTCGATCGTCAGCACGACCGGCTCGGCATCGGGGAAGCCGGCAAGGCGGACCTCGGCGGCGTGCGGCGACAGCTCGCGCCACAGGGCCCCGTATCGGGGCAGCAGCGCCGCCGGCGTCCACACCGTCTCCACCAGCATCCGCGCGACGGACGCCCGCTCGTGGTCGCCTGTGCCGCCGGTGCGCACCAGCGGCACCAGCCGAAGCAGCCAGAAGCGCGTCCAGCTCGTGCCGCCCGCCCGCCACGCATCCGAGCCCGCGAACCGCACCGCGCCGGTGCCGATGCGGGCGATCCAGACGAAGCCGTGCGGCGGCGCCAGCACCTGGCGCGCCCGCATGTCGAGCGGGCGGCCGTTCAGGACGAAGTCGCCGGCCATCGTCAGCGCCGCGACGCGATGAAGCGGCGTGCCGGGCCCGATCGCCTTGAGGAGATAGCGTTGCGCCGCCTGCGGCAGCCCTGCCAACATCGCCGGATCGAAACGCGCGGGCTCCGCCTCCGCATGGGCGAGGAGCGACGCCGACAGCGTGTCGGCGGCGATCCCGTCGCGCCGGCGAAGGAATGTTGCGCTCACGAGCGCGAGGACCACGCCGGCCGCGATCGCCGGCAAAAGCAGGCTGCCGATGCTCATCGTCGATGAATGCCACGCTTGCCGCGCCCACGCCTTGACCGGGATCAGGCGAGGGGACGCGTTCCCGCGTCGCCGCGATCGGCCGGCCAAAGCCCGGTTCGGTTCCCCTGCCGCTGCTGCGTCCCGTCGCTGGCGGCAGCGGTCTGCGCGATCGACCGCATGCGCGATGCGTTATCTCGCGCGCCGTCAATTCGACCGCACAAGGAGGGAGGCAGAACACCCCGAACCTCATCCCGCAGGCATGGAGGGTGCGGCTACCTTCGCGAGATTCGGAGAGACGGCGCGTAAAGACGGTTAGTCGCCCTCCGGCGTGCGCCGGTGCGGAGCCTCGCCCTCGCTGACCAGGAGGTCGGGTGCACTCTCGATCACCGTCCGGGTGGCATCCCGAGTCCGGCAAGTCCTCCGCTCAGCGCCGACCCAAGACGGAAGGCGTGGTGCCCGGCTAGTCGGCGGATCGCGCTCTACGGGCAGGGGAACGCGTGACGGATGGCGAGATCGTTGCTTGTCTCTGTCTCGGGGACGTCGTCCCCTTGCATCGGTGAAGCGATCCAGAGCTACGTTCGTCACGGCTTCCCGCCCGCGAACCTCTGCGTCGACCACGCGAGGGCGTCGGGCCACATGTCGCAGGTGCGCGTGCGGCCGATTTCCGCGGGATGACGATGCCGCCGTCCTCCCTAATCTCGAGATGCTTGACCACGGAGGGAAGGCGAGCGCCCGCCGCCTCCGCTTCCTCCAGCCACTTCCCCGTCGCCGGGCGCTCGCCCAGCCGCTTGACCGTGTTTCGATGGCCGGGGCCTGCCCGCGCGGGAGGGTCCGGTCAAGCTGCCGGGCTTTCCGCCCGATCGCCTCTCTCCCGGGAAAGCTGTCTGCCTCTGCCGCGCTGCGTCCGCGCGGTCACGACGACGACAGCAGGATCACGCCGGCGATCACCCCGGCGCAGCCGAGCAGGCGCCAGGGCCCGACGGCCTCGCGCAGGATCACCATGCCCATCAGCGTGCCGACCATCATCGACATCTCGCGCATCGGCGCCACCACGCTGAGCAGCGCGCCCATGTCGAGCGCGGCGAGCACCAGGATGTAGGACAGCGGCGACAGCAGCCCGACGCCGAGCGCGAGCCACCAGAAGCCTCGCATGGCCCTCAGCGCCCGGCGCGGATTGGCGAGCACCAGCGGCGCGAGCAGGAAGAAGCGCAGCGCGTTGGCGAACCAGTCGAGCACCACCGGCGCGATGCCGAGCGCCTTCACCGCATAGGCGTCGACCACCGTGTAGGAGGCGATCAGGCCGCCGGTGGCGGTGCCCCAGCGCACGCCCGCGCGGCCGCCGGGTTGCGCGAAGGCCGAAAGGTCGCCCCGCGTGGCGATCAGGCCGATGCCGGCGACCACGGCGGCGAGGCCGAGCAGGACCTGCGCCGTCGGCGCCTCGCCGAGAAGCAGGATCGCCCCCAGCGTCGACAGCATCGGCCCGGTGCCGCGCGCCACCGGGTAGACGACGGAGAGCTCCGCCTGCTGGTATCCGCGTTGCAGGCACAGGCTGTAGGCGAGGTGGATGAGGCCGCTGAGCAGGACGAAGCCCACCACCCGGCGGTCCCAGGCCATGGCGTCGTTCGCCAGGACGTGGAGCACCCACGGCGCATAGGCGACGCAGGAGACGAGATTGTAGGCGAAGACGAAGACCGGGCCGACGGCGGCGGCCCGCTTGGCCATCAGGTTCCACGTCGCATGGATGGACGAGGCGAGGAGTATCAGGAAAACAGAGGCAAGCGTCATTGAGACCCCCATTCGCGCCATCGGCGCCGGTTGATCTCGACGTCTCCTCCCCTGGGCTTTTATCCCTTGGGTGCAGCCGCGGAACGCCCGCGGTTTCTGCAACGCTCGGTCCTCCGGCAGCGCTGCCGCCCGGAACCCTAGTTGCCACTCGGTCGATGGCGGCAGCCTACCAGCCCGGCCGGCGCACGATCAAGCCTGCCCGCCCGGGAACCCGACGAGGCAGTTCCCGCTGGCCGTGCCCGGCTACTCCGTCTCGAACACCGCGATCTTGCGCTTGTCGAACTTCAGCGCCACCTCGCCGCGCACCAGCGCCAGCGCGCGCTCGCCGAACACCTCGCGCCGCCAGCCGTGCATGGCCGGCACGTCGGCAAGCTCGCCCTTGGCGGCGATCTTGTCGATGTCGTCGGACGAGGCCAGCACCTTCGGCGCCACGCCTTCCTCCTCGGCCACCAGCTTGAGCAGCACCTTGAGCAGCTCGGCCGCGGCACTGGTGCCTTCCGGCTGCTGCGCGTGCTTGGGCAGCTTCGGCAGGCTGTCCTTCGGCAGGTCGAGGGCGGTGTTCACCACCTTGAGCAGCCCCGTCGCCGTGGCGGAGCGTTCCCAGCCCCGCGGCGTGGTGCGCAGGCGCGAGAGGTCGTTGGTGTCGCGCGGTCCCTGCTGGGCGATCTCGAAGATCGCGTCGTCCTTGATGACGCGGCCGCGCGGCACGTTGCGCTCGCGCGCCTCGCGCTCGCGCCAGGCGGCGACGGCCTGCACGATCGCCAGCTCCTGCGGTTTCTTCACCCGCATCTTGAGCCGCTTCCATGCGTCGTCGGGGTGGGGATCGTAGGTCTCCACCGCGGTCAGCACCTGCATCTCCTCATTGAGCCAGTGGGCGCGGTTCTCGCGTTCGAGCTGCTCCCGGAGATGGCGATAGACATCGACGAGATGGGTGACGTCGGCCAGCGCATAGTCGAGCTGCTTCTCCGAGAGAGGCCGGTGGCGCCAGTCGGTGAAGCGCGACGACTTGTCGATGCGCTCGCCGGTGATCTTCTGGACGAGCTGGTCGTAGGAGACGCTGTCGCCGAAGCCGCACACCATGGCCGCCACCTGGGTGTCGAACACCGGGTGCGGAATCAGGTTGCCGAGATGGAAGATGATCTCGATGTCCTGCCGCGCGGCGTGGAACACCTTGATCGTCTCCTCGCTGCCCATCAGCCTGAAGAACGAGCCGAGGTCGATGCCGGGGGCGAGCGGATCGATCAGCGCCGTCCTGTCCGGCGAGGCGAGCTGGATCAGGCAGAGCTCGGGCCAGAAGGTGGTCTCGCGGATGAACTCCGTGTCGATGGTGACGAACTCGGATCGGCCGAGCTGGTCGATGGCGTCTTCGAGGTCGTCCTGGTGTGTAATCAGCGTCATCAATGTTTCGCAATCCGGCAGATAACGCTCAATTCCAGCCACGGGCGGCCGCGTCAAGCCTTTTGCGCAGCCGGCGTCTCATCCTTTCCGCTCGCCGTTGCGCCATTCGGCGAGGCGCGCGAACACCGTCGAGGTGCGCAGGAGCGCGGTGAAGCGGCCGCGTTCTTCCCGCGAGGCGGGCGGGCGCACCCGCATGCGCCACAGGATCAGGCCGATGAAGACGACGTAGACCGCGGCCGAGAACAGGAACAGCGCATGCGGACCGAAGCGTTGCATCGCCGCCGCCGCCGCGAACGGGCCGCAGATCGCCCCGAAGGAATAGAACAGCATCAGCGCGGCGTTCAGCATCACGTACTCGTTCTTGGCCGCGCGGTCGTTGGCATGCGCGGCCGAGAGCGAGAACAGCGGCATGGCGAAGGCGCCGAAGACGAAGACCAGCGCGAAGTTGACCAGCTGTCCGCTGCCCGAGAAGACGACGAGCGCCAGCGCAGCGACCAGCGCCAGCGCCGTGGTGACGAGAAGCACCGTGCGCCGGTCGTAGCGGTCCGAGGCGTGGCCGAGCGGATACTGGATCAGCGCGCCGCCGATGATGGAGACGCTGACGAAGGTCGCCACGTCGCCCACCGACATGCCGATGTCCTGCGCATAGACCGGCGACAGGGTGCGGAAGGCGCTGTTGGTGACGCCGATGGCGATGCAGCCCAGCGCTGCGATGGGCGAGATCGCCCAGGCGCGCCGGAGGTCGAGCTTGACGTCCTCGGGCGGAGCCGGGTTCGAGCGGTCGCCGAGCGACACCGGCACCAGCGACAGCGTGATCATGATCGCCATCACCGCGAAGATGGCGAATCCCTCGGCGCCGAACACCGGGATGAGGAACTGCGAGCCGGTGACGCAACCGATGTCGACGATGCGGTAGATCGAGAGGACGCGGGCGCGGTTGTCGTTGGACACGCCGGAGTTGAGCCAGCTTTCGGTCACCGTGAACAGGCCGGCGAAGCAGAAGCCGGACAGGAAGCGGCTCGTCGACCACACCGTCGCGTCGATGGCGATCGCCATCACCAGCGTCGCCGAGGCGGCGATGGCGGCGAGCGCGGAGAAGGCGCGGATGTGGCCGACGGCGCGCATGATGCGCACGATGACGAGGCAGCCGATGAGGAAGCCGGCATAGTAGGCCGTGCCCATGAAGCCGATGACCGTCGGCGAGAAGCCCTCCTGCGCGCCGCGCAACGCGATCAGCGTGCCCTGGAGGCCGTTGCCGCCGAGGAGGATTCCGGCTGCCAGCAGGATCGGGATGAGGGGCTTTATGCTGTTCATCGAATCCGTGCAGCAGGACGACGCAAGGGATTCCTATAGGCCGGCGTGCAGACGCTGGCCATGGGCAGTTTCACGTCTGTGCTGTGCCAACCGGCGCACGGCCGTGGCCGATGCCCGTCCGGACGCCGGTGGCGGCGATGGCCCTGCGTCCGCGGGCGGGCGGCAGCCGCTGGCGAGCGCAATGCGCGCGTCGCCCGTAGGCGATGATCGTGTATGGACGGGGGCCGGCGCGGTCCGGTGCCGGAGCCGCTGCGGATGGAGGGGCGGGATCGAGGCTCCCGGGCGATGCGAAACGAGGGGCTTCGCATCGCCTCGGGGCCGGGCGGGCTAGCCTATGCCGCCTTGTAGCGGGCCATCGCTGCCTTCAGGTCGAAGTCGGGCGGCACCGGAGCGGACTCCATCTCGACATAGTCGACATGGACATAGCCGGCGCCGGCGTTCATCGCGTCGAGGATGAGCGCGGCGTCGTCGAGGCGCACGCTCTTGCCGTCGGACGCCATCAGGTCGGCGGTACTGATGAACTTGATGCAGCCTTCATAGATCTTCCAGCATTTTCCGAGGTCTATCCCGTCGATCTTGCCGCCGATGCACAGCTTGGCGCCGAGGCACACGGAATCCTTCCCGACGTTGGCGCACACTTCCAGCCGCGCGATGCCGATCGTGTAGGCCGGGAAGCAGGCATTGGCGAGCTCGTAGCGGACCTTGCCGCCGAAGAGCTGGAGCTCGATGTAGAAGCGGCCGCCGGATTCGAGGATGCGGATGCAGGCCTCGGCCTTCAGGCACTTCTTACCGTCGAACGGAATCCTGACGCAGATCTCCTCCCGGAAGCACTTCTCCCAGATGATGCGCTCCTGGCTGATTTCAATGACCTTGTTTTTTCCCTTTTCAAACATGCTCACCTCCCGCGAGACGTTCATTTGCAATACAACTTCTAATTTAAATCAGATATAAATGCAATTTAAGATATATAGTATGCCTTGCCTCGCGGCCAGGTTGTCCGCCGCGCGGGCAGGGCAGGGGGCGGATGGCGCGCGTTGCCCCGCGATCGTCCGGGGCGAGGGCCTCGCCTTGACAAATTAGCCCTCTCATGCGCTTTTCCGGCCGATATTCGGGGGGCCGCCGCTTCGCGGACGCCATGCCCGTGCGATTTCTCTCGACAAGCGGAAGACCGTCCCATGCATCGTTACCGGAGCCACAACTGCGCCGCACTCAGGAAGAGCGACGTCGGCAGCACCGTTCGCCTTTCGGGCTGGGTCCATCGCGTGCGCGATCATGGCGGCCTGCTCTTCATCGACCTGCGCGACCACTACGGCATCACCCAGATCGTCGCCGATCCGGATTCGCCATGCTTCAGGACGGCAGAGACCGTGCGCGGCGAGTGGGTGATCCGCGTCGACGGCGAGGTGACGGCGCGCGCGCCCGAGGTGGTCAACCCCAACCTGCCGACCGGCGAGATCGAGCTGTTCGCCCGCGACATGGAGGTGCTGTCCGCCGCCAAGGAGCTGCCGCTGCCGGTGTTCGGCGAGCCGGACTATCCGGAGGACATCCGCCTCAAGTACCGCTTCCTCGACCTGCGCCGCGACACGCTGCACCGGAACATCGTCGCGCGCACCAAGATCATCGCCGAGATGCGCAGCCGCATGGCCGAGGCCGGCTTCACCGAATACTCGACGCCGATCCTCACCGCCTCCAGCCCCGAGGGCGCGCGCGACTTCCTGGTGCCGAGCCGCATCCATCCCGGCAAGTTCTACGCGCTGCCGCAGGCGCCGCAGATCTACAAGCAGCTGATCATGGTGTCGGGCTTCGACCGCTACTTCCAGATCGCGCCCTGCTTCCGCGACGAGGACCCGCGCGCCGACCGCCTGCCCGGCGAGTTCTACCAGCTCGACCTCGAGATGAGCTTCGTCGAGCAGGAGGACATCCTCTCGACGATGGAGCCGGTGCTGCGCGGCGTGTTCGAGACCTTCGCCGAGGGCAAGCCGGTCACACAGTCCTTCCCGCGCATCGCCTATGACGAGGCCATCCGCAAGTACGGCTCGGACAAGCCGGACCTGCGCAACCCGATCGTCATGGAGGACGTCTCCGAGCACTTCCGCGGCTCGGGCTTCAAGGTCTTCGCCAACATCCTCGCCAACGATCCGAAGGCCGAGATCTGGGCGATCCCGGCCAGGACCGGCGGCAGCCGCGCCTTTTGCGACCGCATGAACTCGTGGGCGCAAGGCGAGGGGCAGCCCGGCCTCGGCTACATCTTCTGGCGCAAGGAAGGCGAGGCGCTCGAGGGCGCCGGCCCGCTGGCCAAGAACATCGGCGAGGAGCGCACCGAGGTGATCCGCGCCCAGCTCGGCCTCGGCGACGGCGACGCCTGCTTCTTCGTGGCCGGCGACCCGAAGAAATTCTATTCCTTCGCGGGCGCGGCGCGCACCCGCGCCGGCGAGGAGCTGAACCTCGTCGACCGCGACCGCTTCGAGCTGTGCTGGATCGTCGATTTCCCGTTCTACGAGTGGAACGAGGACGAGAAGAAGGTCGATTTCGGCCACAACCCGTTCTCCATGCCGCAGGGCGGCATCGACGCGCTGACCTCGCAGGACCCGCTGTCGATCAAGGCGTTCCAGTACGACATGGTCTGCAACGGCTTCGAGATCGCGTCGGGCGGCATCCGCAACCACCTGCCGGAAACTATGGTCAAGGCGTTCGAGGTCGCGGGCTTCGACCGCGCCACCGTCGAGGAGCGCTTCGGCGGCCTCTATCGCGCCTTCCAGTACGGCGCGCCGCCGCATGGCGGCATGGCGGCCGGCGTCGACCGCGTCGTCATGCTGCTCGTCGGCGCCAAGAACCTGCGCGAGGTCAGCCTGTTCCCGATGAACCAGCAGGCCTTCGACCTGCTGATGGGCGCGCCGAACGACGCGACCCCGGCGCAGCTTCGCGAGTTGCACCTGCGCCCGGTGCCGCCGAAGAAGGAAGGCTGAGGCGCCCGCGCCTCGCCACGCCGTTCAAACCGAAAGGCCCGCCGCTTGATGAAGCGGCGGGCCTTTTCGATTTGGTCGGAGCGGGGAAAATCGGGCAGCCGGGTCACCGGTTTCCGCACGCTCAGTGCAGGATCTGCGACAGGAACAGCCTGGTGCGCTCGTGCTGCGGGTTGTCGAAGAACTCGGCCGGCGTGTTCTGCTCGACGATCTGGCCCTGGTCCATGAAGATCACCCGGTTCGCCACCTGCCGGGCGAAGCCCATCTCGTGGGTGACACAGATCATCGTCATGCCTTCTTCCGCCAGGCTGACCATCGTCTCCAGCACTTCCTTCACCATCTCGGGATCGAGCGCCGAGGTCGGCTCGTCGAACAGCATGATCTTCGGCTTCATGCACAGCGAGCGGGCGATGGCGACGCGCTGCTGCTGGCCGCCCGAGAGCTGGCCGGGATACTTGTTGGCCTGCTCGGGGATCTTGACCCGCTCCAGATAGTGCATCGCCGTCGCCTCGGCCTCCTTCTTCGGCACCTTGCGCACCCAGATCGGCGCCAGCGTGCAGTTCTCCAGGATCGTCAGGTGCGGGAACAGGTTGAAGTGCTGGAACACCATGCCCACCTCGCGCCGCACCTCGTCGATCTTCTTGAGGTCGTTGGTGAGCTCGATGCCGTCGACGACGATCCTGCCCTTCTGGTGCTCCTCCAGCCGGTTGATGCAGCGGATCATCGTCGACTTGCCGGAGCCCGACGGCCCGCAGACGACGATGCGCTCGCCGCGCATCACCTTGAGGTTGATGTCGCGCAGCACGTGGAAGTCGCCGTACCATTTGTGCATCCCGATGATGTCGATGGCGACGTGCGTGTCGGAAACCTGCATGCGCGAGCGGTCGACGGCGATCTCGTGGGCGGCGACTGCTTTTTCGGTGGCCATGGTTCAATTCCTTCCGGCGTCAGAGCCTTGTCTCGATGTCCGGTCCGGACGATTCATCGGTGCAGCCCGGTGTCCAGCCGCCGTTCCATGTATTGCGAGTAGCGGGACATGCCGAAGCAGAACACCCAGAAGATGACGGCGGCGAAGATGTAGCCGGTCTTGGCGGTCTGCGGTGTCGCCCAGGTCGGGTCGCCGGAGATGTTCTGCTTGACCACGCCGAGCAGGTCGAACATCGAGATGATCAGCACCAGCGTCGTGTCCTTGAACATGCCGATGAAGGTGTTGACGATGCCGGGAATGACCAGCTTCAGCGCCTGCGGCATGACGATGAAGCCCATCTTCTGCCAGTAGCCGAGGCCGAGCGAATCCGCCCCTTCGTACTGGCCTCTCGGTATCGCCTGCAGGCCGCCGCGGATCACCTCTGCCATGTAGGCGGAGGCGAACAGGGCGACGCCGATCAGCGCGCGCAGCAGCTTGTCGAAGCTCATCCCCGGCGGCACGAACAGCGGCAGCATGAAGCTCGCCATGAACAGCACCGTGACCAGCGGCACGCCGCGCACCATCTCGATGAAGATCACCGACAAGAGCTTGACGATCGGCATGTTGGATCGTCGCCCCAGCGCCAGAAGGATGCCCAGCGGCAGCGACACGATGATGCCGACATAGGAGATCACCAGCGTGACCAGCAGGCCGCCCCACAGCGAGGTCTCGACGTAGCGCAGGCCGAAGGAGCCGCCGACCAGCAGGACGTAGGCGACGAACGGGAACACGCCGAAGAACAGGATCGCGTTGAGGCGCTTCCACGGGATGCGCGGGATGAGGAGCGGCGTCAGCAGCGCGATGAAGAGGGCGCCCGTCAGCAGCACCCGCCAGCGCTCGTCGACCGGGTAGCGGCCGAACATGAACTGGCCGAAGCGGCTCGTCACGAACGGCCAGCACGCCCCGCTCCAGCCGGCGGGAAGCGCGCCGCCCTGCTCGGTGGTCAGGCAGGCGGTGCGGTCGGCGCCGGTCCAGACCGCGTCGAAAAACAGCCAGTTCAGCATGCGCGGCAGCGTCCAGGCGAGGACGAGCAGCGCCAGCAGCGTCAGGACGGAGTTGACCGGCGTGGAGAACAGGTTCTTGCGCAGCCAGGCGCCGAAGCCCGCCTGGGAGCGCGGCGCCGCCGCCGCCGGCGCGATCTCCGTGCGCACCCAGGAAACGTCATGTCCTTGCATGGATCATCTCTCCTTGAGTGCCATCTTGGTGTTGAACCAGTTCATGAACAGCGAGGAGACGAGGCTGATGCTGAGATAGACCACCATGAAGATGACCACGACCTCGATCGCCTGTCCCGTCTGGTTCAGGA
>JAEZXF010000374.1 GCA_023419995.1 Pseudomonadota bacterium
TCCGCCGCGCCGCCGGGGAAGATCCGAGGGGCCCTCCCCGCGACGGCAGCGCAGGCGATCAGGACGCGGCTTCTTCCTCGGCCGGAGCCTCGGCGGGCGCGGCAGCGGCGGCGGCAGCCTCGGCGGCCTTGGCGGCAGCGGCCTCCTCGGCCTGCTTGGCGGCGGCCAGGCGCTCCTGCGCCTTCTTGCCCGGGACGCCCTTGCTCGGGTTGCTGCGGGCCTCGCGGGTGGTCAGGCCGGCATCGGCGAGGAAGCGGGCGACGCGGTCGGTCGGCAGGGCGCCGTTCGACAGCCAGTGCTTGACGCGCTCCTCGTCGATCTTCACGCGGTCGCCGTCCTTGGGCAGCATCGGGTTCCACGCGCCGAGCTGCTCGATGAAGCGGCCGTCGCGCGGGCTGCGCACGTCGGCGACGACGATGTGGTAGTAGGGGCGCTTCTTGGAGCCAGCGCGGGCCAGACGGATCTTCAGAGCCATTCGATTTTCTCCTGTCGGAATGTGCGTTTTCTGTTTCCTGCCGCGGCTCAGGACGAGCGGGCGACGAGATCTGCGTTCTTCTCTCCCGCGGCGATCGCCTCGTGGTGGCGGATGACGTGCGGGATGATGAAGCCGAGGTATTTTTCGGTGAAGTCGGGATTGAAGCGGGCGTCCTCGGCCAGCCGGCGCAGGCGCGCGATCTGCTCGGCCTCGCGGGTCAGGTCCGCCGGCGGCAGGTCGTGCTCGGCCTTGAGGCGGCTGACCTCCTCCGTGCAGCGGAAGCGCTCGGCCAGCATGTAGATGATGGCGGCGTCGATGTTGTCGATCGAGGCCCTGAGGCCGCGCAGCAGGACGCGCGCGCGCTGAACGTCGTCGTTTTCCGTCGTCATCTCGCTCCCTCACTTCTTCTTCGGGAAACCGGGCAGGCCCGGCAGCCTGGGTCCGCCCGGCAGGCCCGGCAATCCGCCGAGGCCCGGCATGCCGCCCGGAAGCCCCTTCGGCAGCCCCTGGGGCATGCCGCCGCCGAAGCCTGCCGCCTCGGCCTGCTTCTTCAGCGCCTCGAGCTGCTTCGGGTCCATCTTCGACAGGTCCGGCATGCCGCCCATGCCGCCGAGACCACCCAGCCCCATCTTCGAGGCCAATCCGCCCATCGCGGCGCGCATCATGCCGCCGCCCTTGCCCTTGCCGCCCATGGCCTTCATCATGTCGGCCATCTGGCGGTGCATCTTCAGGAGCTTGTTGATCTGCGCCGCATCGGTGCCGGAGCCGGCGGCGATGCGCTGCTTGCGCGAATGCTTCAGAAGGTCGGGGTTGGCGCGCTCGGCCCTGGTCATCGACTGGATGATGGCGATCTGGCGCGCGAAGGTCCGGTCGTCGAAGCCGGCGGCGGCCATCTGGTCCTTCATCTTGCCCATGCCGGGCATCATGCCCATGATGCCGCCCATGCCGCCCATCTTCTGCATCTGGCGAAGCTGGTCGGCGAGGTCGTTCAGGTCGAACTTGCCCGACTGCATCTTCCTGGCCATCGCCGCGGCCTTTTCCGCGTCGATGGTCTCGGCGGCCTTCTCGACCAGCGAGACGATGTCGCCCATGCCGAGGATGCGGTCGGCGATGCGCTTGGGATGGAACTCCTCCAGCGCGTCCATCTTCTCGCCGGTGCCGATCAGCTTGACCGGGCGGCCGGTGACGGCGCGCATGGAAAGAGCCGCGCCGCCGCGCCCGTCGCCGTCCATGCGGGTGAGCACCAGGCCGGTGACGCCGACGCGCTCGTTGAAGTTGCGCGCGAGGTTGACCGCGTCCTGGCCGGTCAGCGCGTCGGCGACCAGCAGGATCTCGTGCGGGCTGGAGACGGCGCGGATCTCGGCCATCTCCGCCATCAGCGGCTCGTCGATGTGGGTGCGGCCGGCGGTGTCGAGGATGACGACGTCGTGGCCGCCGAGCTTGCCGGCCTGCACGGCGCGGCGCGCGATCTCGACCGGGGTCTGGCCGGCGACGACCGGCAGCGTGGCGACGCCGGTCTGCTCGCCGAGCTGGCGAAGCTGCTCCTGCGCGGCCGGGCGGCGCGTGTCGAGCGAGGCCATCAGGACCTTCTTGCCCTGGCGCTCCGTCAGCCTTCTCGCGATCTTGGCCGTCGTGGTGGTCTTGCCCGAGCCCTGGAGGCCGCCCATCATGACGACGACCGGGGCCGGGGCGTTGAGGTCGATGCTCGCGCCTTCCGCGCCCAGCATCTCGACCAGCTCGTCATGGACGATCTTGACGACCATCTGGCCGGGCTTGATCGACTTCAGCACCTCGGCGCCGACGGCCTTCTCGCGCACCTTGTCGACGAAGGAGCGCACGACCTCGAGCGCCACGTCGGCCTCGATCAGCGCGCGGCGCACCTCGCGCAGCGCGGCCGAGACGTCGGCCTCCGACAGCGCGCCGCGGCCGGTCAGTCCGTTCAATATGGAACCAAGGCGTTCCTGTAGGCTCTCGAACATCCGCTTTTCCCGTTCCCTGCCGAATTGAGCTTCGCCAGAGAGGTAATGGCTCCGCGCCGAGATGCAAAACCCCAAAACCGAAAAGCACCCGGGGGCGCATCGCGCTGCCGGGTGTTGACCTCCGGGATCGTCGTCTCCATCAGGGGAGAAACGCCCCGGTCGGCGGCTCGGAGTTGTCACTCGTCGCAGAATTCCGCCGCTCTAGACAGGAAAAGCCGCCCGAAGTCAAGCTTCGCGGCCGCGAGGCCATGACGGCGACATTTTCTGCCGCGCATCCTCGGCTGGCAACACAACGGCAAGACCGTGGCGCTATGCAGCGATGCCGGGCCCGGCGAAAGCGGATCAACCTTTCGTCAGAGAGGTGACAATGCGGGCCGCGCTTGGCAGAATCCCGCCCCGGAGGGCGGAATCGGGCAACGAGGAGACAGGAATGGCAGCAGGTTTCAGGGGCGGTATTCTCGGCGCGGCGCTGGCGGCGCTCTGCCTTTCCGGCGGCGTGGCCGAGGCGGCGAAATGCGGCAATACCGGTGCGGGCTTCGAGGCGTGGAAGGCCGACTTCGCCGGCGAGGCGCAGGCTGCCGGCGTCAGGCGGGGCGGCCTTTCCGCCCTGGCCAACGCGCAGTACGCGACGGCAACCATCAAGGCCGACCGCGCGGTCAAGAAGGCGTTCAGCGGCTCGGTGGAATCGTTCATGCAGCGCCGGGGCGCCGCGACGATCATCTCCAAGGGCCGCCAGTTCAAGAAGTCGAACGCGCAGCTCTTCAACCAGATCGAGCGCCAGTACGGCGTGCCGCCGGGGGTGCTGCTCGCCATATGGGGCATGGAGACCGGCTTCGGCTCGTTCATGGGCAAGCAGAACACGATCTCGGCCATCGTCACGCTCGCCTACGACTGCCGCCGCCCCGACTTCTTCGCGCCGCATGCCATCGCCGCGCTGAAGCTGGTCGACAGCGGCGCCTTGAGCGCGAGCGCGGTCGGCGCCATGCACGGCGAGATCGGCCACACCCAGTTCCTGCCGGGGAACGTCCTGAAGTACGGCGTCGGCAACAAGAACCTGCGCGACCGCGACACGGCGCTGACGTCGACGGCCAATTTCCTCCGCGCGCACGGCTGGAAGGCCGGCGCGGGCTACGACGCCAACATGGGCGCGATCGCGGGCTGGAACTCGGCCCGTGTCTACCAGCAGGCCATCGCCATCATCGGCCGCGAGATCGACAAGTGACGCGCCTTCTTTCCTTCTCCCCGCTTGCGCGGAGAAGGTGGCCCGAAGGGCCGGATGAGGGGCGGCGGCGTCGCGAGCGGCGATGTGAAGCCTCGGAAGCCGGCTCCGCCCGTCATCTGCCTGCCGGCATCTTCTCCCCGCAAGCAGGGAGAAGAAAGCTGTTTCACCCCTTGCGCTTCCGCGACGCCAGCGTGCGCAGGCGCAGCGCGTTCAGGCGGATGAAGCCCTCGGCGTCCTTCTGGTCGTAGGCGCCGCGGTCGTCTTCAAAGGTGACGAGCGCGTCGGAGTAGAGCGACTTCGGCGAGCGGCGGCCGGTGACGATGACGTTACCCTTGTAGAGCTTGAGCCTGACCTCGCCTTCGACGTCCTCCTGGCTCTTGTCGATCAGCGCCTGCAGCATCTCGCGCTCGGGCGAGAACCAGAAGCCGTTGTAGATCAGCTCGGCATAGCGCGGCATCAGCTCGTCCTTGAGGTGCGCGGCGCCGCGGTCGAGCGTGATCGACTCGATGGCGCGGTGCGCGGCGAGCAGGATCGTGCCGCCCGGCGTCTCGTAGACGCCGCGCGACTTCATGCCGACGAAGCGGTTCTCGACCAGGTCGATGCGGCCGATGCCGTTGTCGCGGCCGAGATCGTTGAGCGCGGCGAGGAGCGCGGCCGGCGACAGCGCCTTGCCGTCGATGGCGACCGCGTCGCCCTTCCTGAAGGCGACGGTGATCTCGGTCGCCTTGTCGGGCGCCTCCATCGGCGAGATGGTGCGCATGTGGACGTATTCCGGCGGCTCCTGCCACGGATCCTCGAGCACCTTGCCCTCGGAGGACGAGTGCAGCAGGTTGGCGTCGACCGAGAACGGCGCCTCGCCCTTCTTGTCCTTGGCGACCGGGATCTGGTGCTTCTCGGCGAAGTCGAGCAGGTCGGTGCGCGACTTGAACTCCCAGTCGCGCCACGGCGCGATCACCTTGATGTCGGGGTTGAGCGCGTAGGCGGAGAGCTCGAAGCGGACCTGGTCGTTGCCCTTGCCGGTGGCGCCGTGAGCAATCGCGTCGGCGCCGGTCTCGGCGGCGATCTCGACCAGGCGCTTGGAGATCAGCGGCCGGGCGATCGAGGTGCCGAGGAGATAAATGCCCTCATACTGGGCGTTGGCGCGGAACATCGGGAAGACGAAGTCGCGGACGAATTCCTCGCGCACGTCCTCGATGTAGATCTCCTTGATGCCGAGCATCTCGGCCTTCTGGCGCGCCGGCTCCAGCTCGCCGCCCTGGCCGAGGTCGGCGGTGAAGGTGACGACCTCCGCGCCGAGCTCGGTCTGCAGCCACTTCAGGATGATCGAGGTGTCCAGTCCGCCCGAATAGGCAAGGACCACCTTCTTGACGTCTTTCCACTTCGTCATGTCTTCCCCGCTTCGCGCCGGCGGCCTGGCCGCCCGTTCAGGTTCCGCGGCCTTGCCGCCCGTTGAGGATCTGCGGCAGCGCCGCTCGTCTGGTCGGCGGCTCTTTTAGCAGGAATGCCGGGCCGGGCAAGGGATTGCCGCAGCGGGCCGCCATGCGCGGGCGGGTTCCCGTCCCGGACCCGTTCATCTGTTTGTGAAGGCGGCGGCCTTGCCCGTGCGCCATTCGGCGGTAGGATCGCTCTTCACCTACCGCACCATCGATTCTGGGGGAAATGCTTGCCGACAGCATCCGGTAAAGCGCCGCGCGGCGACGGCGCGGCCCATGGCTTCGCCACGCTCCGCACCATCTTCATCGGCCTCGGCCTCGCAACCGCCGCCGTGCCGGCGCAGGCGGCCGACCGCTGGGCGGCGGACGAGTTCGCGCCCCGCGCCACCCTCCCCGCCCCCACCGGGGCGACCGCGGTGACCGGCGGCACGCTTTCCTGCGACGCGCAGCGCTGGAGCCTCGATCTCGCCCTTGCCGACGGCGCGGCGCCGGGCGACGGCATGGCGGCGCTCGACATCGACGGCCGCGCCTTCGAGACCAGGGCGACCGCGGCCGGGGACGGCATCCGCATTGTCGTGCCGCGCGCGGCCATCGAGCCGCTCAAGGCCGGCATCCGCTTCGCCCTCGGCGCGGAGGGCGCGCTCGCGGCCGCGATCGGCAGGCCGGCCTTCCCGCTGCGCGGCTCGCGCATCGCCATCACCGCGGCGCAGGATCGCTGCTCGCTGCGCGACATGTCGGCCTATACGCCGGTGACGTTCACGCCCTACACCTCCCATCTCGGCCTCGCGCGCGAGCTGCGGAAGGGAGACGTCGCCGCCTTCAAGGCGTCGACGGCGTCCGAGCCGGAGCTTACCGCGGCGATGGCCGAGTTCGACGGCGGGCGGCGGGTGCTGTTCACGCGGCTGTGCGGCTCGTCGTGGTACTACGGCGCCTCGGGCTGCAACATCACCGGCTTCGCCCCCGAGGCGGAAGGCGAGGGCTGGCGCGCGGTCTACGACACCGAGAACGTCCACCTGCACACCGACCCCAGGGCGGTGACCGACGGCTGGCCCGACATCGTCACCCTGCCGGCGCGCAATGTCGGCCCCGGCCTGATCTGGCGCTGGGACGGCAAGGGCTACGCCCTCAAGGGCGAGCTGCCGGAGGAGCCGGAAGCTGAATCCGGCGAGGAGACCGCCGCGCAAGATTAGAGAGCGGGCGGCTCAGTTCATCCGCGCCCGCGATGGAATCGGGGCGGCCACGCCGTCATTCCCCTCGCAGGCGTCTTCGCGATGCGCTATAGGATGCCGGTTCTCATCCAGGCGCCGTCCCATGACCCTCGCGAGTTTCGTGCCCGACCTTTCCGTCATCCTCCAGTTCTCGGTGGCGGTGTTCGTCATCGCCATCACGCCCGGCCCCGACATGACGCTGTTCGTCGGGCGGGCGCTCAGCCAGGGCAGGTCGGCGGGCCTCGCCTGCATGGCCGGGGCGATGACCGGCATCATGATCCACACGCTGCTCGTCTCGCTCGGCCTGTCGGCGCTGATCGTCGCCTCGCCGCAGGCGTTCTTCGTGCTCAAGGTGGTGGGCGCGGGCTATCTGATCTGGCTCGCCTTCCAGGCGATCCGCAGCGGCTCGGCCTTCTCGCCGGACGCGAAGCCGGAGAAGCAGCGCTCGTTCTTCCGCAACTGGGCGATGGGGCTGACGATCAACCTGCTCAACCCGAAGATCGTGCTGTTCTTCATGACCTTCCTGCCGCAGTTCGTGACGGCGAGCGACCCTTACGCGCCGCAGAAGCTGCTGTTCCTCGGCCTGCTGTTCATCCCGCTGTCGCTGCCGGTGACGGTGCCGATGGTGCTGGCGGCGGATTCGTTCTCGGCGATGCTGAAGCGCGCGCCGCGCATCATGCGCGCCACCGACTATCTGTTCGCCGGGGTGTTCTCGGCCTTCGCCTTCAGGATCCTGACGGCCTCGGCGAAGTAGGGCCGGCCTTTCCGGTCAGGCGACGTCGGCGGACGCCACGTGGCGCCGGCGCGCCACCAGCCGCCCCAGCGAGAACCAGTAGGCCGCGCCGCCGGCGAAGCCGCCGGGAAACGAGGCGGCGACCATCGTCGGCATGTCGAGGGGCGAGGCGAAGACGGCTGCGAAGATGGCGAGCGACGCCCCGGCATTGACGAGGCCGGCGACGGCATAGTCGCGCCAGCGGTCCCATTGCCGGCTTTCGCCGAGCACGATCGCCACGACGAAGCCGGGCAGAGCGCAGGAGAACGTCCACAGGAAGCCGATCGCCAGCATGGCCGGCAGGTTGCGGAGAAGGGCATAGAAGGAGCCGTAGGCGCCGCCGTCGGGAAACGCGGCGGCGGCGAGGATCAGGCCGACGGTGACGACGACCGCGACGGACACGGCGACCGGATAGCCGGCTGCCGCCAGGAGGAGCGTCGCGATGCCCCGCCCGTTCAAGCCTCGCCGTGCCCCGCGATCATCATCGCCTCGAGCGCCAGGCGGTCGGTCTTGCGCATGCGTTCCGACTCCGACTTCAACTGGCCGCAGGCGGCGAGGATGTCGCGGCCGCGCGGGGTGCGGATCGGCGAGGCGTAGCCGGCATTGTTGATGTAGTCGGCGAACTTCTCGATCGTCTCCCAGTCCGAGCACTGGTAGTTGGTGCCGGGCCACGGGTTGAACGGGATCAGGTTGATCTTGGCCGGGATGCCCCTCAGCAGCCGCACCAGCTCCTTCGCGTCGTCGAGGCTGTCGTTGACGTCCTTGAGCATCACGTATTCGAAGGTGATGCGGCGCGCGTTGGACAGGCCGGGATAGCGCCGGCAGGCGTCCATCAGGTCCTTGAGCGGGTACTTCCTGTTGATCGGCACCAGCATGTCGCGCAGGTCGTCGCGCACGGCGTGCAGCGAGATCGCCAGCATGACGCCGATCTCGTCGCCGGTGCGGGCGATCTCCGGCGTGACGCCCGAGGTCGACAGCGTGATGCGCCGCTTCGACAGCGACAGCCCGTCGCCGTCGGAGGCGATGAGCAGCGCCTTCTTGACGTTCTCGAAATTGTAGAGCGGCTCGCCCATGCCCATCATGACGATGTTCGACACCTTGCGGCCTTCGGCCGGGACGATGGCCCCGTCCGGCGTGTCGGTGTCGGGGAAGTCG
The DNA here is from genome assembly GCA_023419995.1 of Pseudomonadota bacterium. Classification (GTDB taxonomy): domain Bacteria; phylum Pseudomonadota; class Alphaproteobacteria; order Rhizobiales; family Rhizobiaceae; genus Aerobium. Next base: position 8,245 of record JAEZXF010000374.1, read on the forward strand.
CCGAGCCGGTCGCGCGCGGTCATCAGCTGGGCGAGGATCTCCTCGGCGGTGAGGTTGCGCACCAGCTTCTGCGTGCCGGTGTGGCAGAACGAGCAGGTCAGCGTGCAGCCGACCTGGCTGGAGATGCACAGCGTGCCGCGCCCCTCCTCGGGGATGTAGACGGTCTCGATCTCGACCGGGCGGCCGGCGCCGCGCGGCGGAAAGCGGAACAGCCACTTGCGGGTGCCGTCCTGCGAGATCTGCTCCTCCACCACCTCGGGCCGGGCGATGGTGAAGTGGCGGTCGAGCGCCGCGCGCAGGTCCTTCGAGATGTTGAACATGTGCTGGAAGTCGGAGACGCCGCGCACGTAGAGCCAGTGCCAGAGCTGCTGGACGCGCATCCGGCGCTGGCGCTCGGGGACGCCGGCGACGGCCAGCGCGTCGGCCATCTCCTCGCGCGTCATGCCGACCAGCGACGGCTTTTCGGGCGCGCGCGCGGATGCCGCCAAAGCGGCGCGCGTCGAGGCGGAGGTGAGGTCGAGCGAAAGCGTCATGATCGGGCAAAGATAGTGGCGGCCGCAGCCGCGCGCCAGCGTTGGCGGCGCTCATAGCAGAACGGGGCCGCTTCGTCACGGCCCCGTCCCGGATGCGATGGGGATGCGGCGCGGTCCCGGCCGTTCCGGGGCGAAAGCCGCGTCACCCTTTGGGGAAAGCGCCTACTGGCAGCTCTGGATCGAGTTCAGCGCCGCGGTGATGCCGCGCAGCGAAAAGGTGTAGTTGGTCGGATTGCCGCGGCCGGAGGTCGCCTTGACCTTCATGTCGGCGCCGGCGCGCATCGCCGCGATCAGCTGCGGCTCCTCGGCGGCGTTTTCCATCCATGCCGACTTGCCGCGCGTGAACATCGAGAACGAGCGGTCGCCGATCGTCACCTGGACCTTGGAATTGGCCTGGAAGTCGTAGGAGGCGATGAACTGCGGCTCGTAGGAGACGTTCTGGCCCGGCTTCTGGCTGACGAAGAAGAAGATGTCGCCATGGTCGAGCGCCGCGGGCTGCTTGTCGGTCGGGATCGTCAGCACGTAGCAGACCTTGCCGCCGCTGGTGGCGTAGGAGTAGGTGCCCCAGGCGTTGTGCTGGCCGATCTTGGTTGCCCCCTGCGCAAGCGCCGGCGCGGAGGCCGCAAGCAGCGCGAGGAAGGTGATGGTCGAAATGGTTCCGCGCATCGTCTTAGCGTTATCCCTGTGCGTGGTCGTGTACGGGTGAAGGCCGGTTGTCCCGAGAGCCATTCGCTTCATTTTGAATTAATCAGGGTTACGAAAGAGTGAACCGCACCACATGAAGGCCCTGCCGCTTCGCAACCCCTTGCCTCAGCGCGCTTTCTTCGTCGCCTCGCGCATCGGCAGCCGCATCCCTTGCCTGCGTTGAAAAGGGCAAAAGCGGCGAGAGTTTGTCCTGAGGGGAGCGCCATGCCGGGGCGCGGCGCTATGCGTCGGCGTCCTCGAGCGCCTCGCGGGCCATCTGGCGGTGGGCGGGCGTGATGTGGCCGCGGATGGCCGCGATCGCCGTGGTCAGCACGGCGACGTCGTCGGTGAAGCCGAGCCCGGCGACGAAGTCGGGGATCATGTCGACCGGCATGACGAAATAGGCGAGCGCCGCCAGCAGCACGCCCCGCGCCTTGAGCGGCGTCCGGCGGTCGAGCGCCGCATAGTAGCCGGCGACGACGTCCTGCATGAACGGAACCTGGCGGGCGGCGCGGCGCGCCGTGCTCCAGAACCCCGCCCGCACCTCGGCCTCGCGCCGGGCGTCCTCGCGGGCGCCGGCGGGCTTCAGGATTTCGTCGAGCTTGGCTTCGTTCATCTCCGGTCCGTTTCCACCGCCTTCGTGTGCGTCTCGTCCGCCGGTCCGGCGGGACGAGGGCCGGGCTGCTTCCCGGCTCCCGAAAGAGATGGGAACGGGCGGGATGCGATGCAAGACGCGGCTCAGCCGGCGGCGATGGCGTCCATCAGCCGCGCCAGCTCGAAATCGAGCGCGGTGAGCCCGCGCGCCGAATGGGTGGCCAGCCGGACCTCGACCCGGTTGTAGACGTTCGAC
>JAEZXF010000441.1 GCA_023419995.1 Pseudomonadota bacterium
GGTCGAGCCCGCCGGCTTCGGCGGCGAGCAGCGGCACCCGCAGCGCCATCACCGCCGGGGCCAGCATCAGGCTGCCGGCGAGCGCGCCGGCGGCCCGGTCGGAACGGCCGGAGCCTCGCTTCATCGCGTCGCGCCCGCCCCGGTCAACGCGGCTTGAACTTGACGTCGACCGGCGGCCGCAGGCCGTTGGCCAGCCGGTTGGTCTCGTTGGCCATGCCGACGACGGCCAGGAGCTCCATGAGCTGCGCGTCCGTCATGCCCCTGCCGCGGGCGGAGGCGGTGTGCGAGTAGGTGCAGTACTCGCAGCCATTGGTGGCAGAAACGGCGATGTAGATCATCTCCTTGATGAGCGGGTCGAGCGCGCCCGGCGCCATCACCTGCTTGAGATCCTCCCACGTGCGCTTCAGCAACTCCGGATCGTGCGCCAGCACCTTCCAGAAGTTGTTGACCCAGTCGCTGCCGCGCGTCTCCATGATGTCGTCATAGACGGCGCGGACCTCGGGCGGGGCATCCTCGTACTCGATCAAAGCAACCACTGGCAGCTCAGGCATGGATCATTTCCTCAGATCGGCTTCCGCGAGGTCGAGCGCCTTGCCGATGCGCTCCACCGCCATGTCGATGGTTTCCCTGGTCCAGATCAAGGGCGGCGACAGGATCATCGTGTCGCCGGTGGCGCGCAGCATCATGCCGTTGGCGATGGCATGGTCGCGCACCTTGACGGCGGCCGCGCCGTCGTCCGGGAAGCGCTCGCGCGTCTGCTTGTCCTTGACGATCTCGATCGCCCCCATCAGGCCAATCGCCCGCACCTGCCCGACGATGCCGTGGTCGGCGATGCGTTCCGTCAGGGCCTCGAGGAAATACGGGCCGGTGTCGTCGCGTACCCGCCCGATCAGCCCCTCGCGCTCGATGATCTCGAGATTGGCGAGCGCCACGGCGCAGGCCACCGGATGCCCCGAATAGGTGTAGCCGTGGTAGAACTCGCCGCCCTTCTCGACCAGCGTCCGGGCGATGCGGTCGCCGACGAGCAGCGCCGACAGCGGCTGGTAGCCGGAGGTCAGCGCCTTGGCCGTGGTGATGGTGTCGGGCTCGATGCCCATCGACTGCGCGGCGAACCACGCGCCGGTACGGCCGTAGCCGGTGATGACCTCGTCCAGCATCACGAGCACGTCGTACTTCCTGCAGATGCGGTTGATCTCGGGCCAGTAGCTCGCCGGCGGGATCTTGACGCCGCCCGCGCCCATCACCGGCTCGCCGATGAACGCCGCGACCCTGTCGGGGCCGGCCTCGAGGATCGCGTCCTCCACCGCCTTCGCCGCGCGCAGGCCGAATTCGTGGTCGCTCTCGCCCGGCAGCGCCAGCTCGTAGGCATAGGGCATCATCACGTGCACGATGCCCGGCACCGCGCCGCCGAGCTGGCTGTGCATCGCCGCCATGCCGCCGAGCGACGTGCCGGCGACGGACGAGCCGTGATAGGCGTTCTTGCGCGAGATGATGAGGTTCTTCTCCGGCCGGCCTTCGAGCGCCCAGTAGTGGCGCACCAGCCGGAGCGCCGTGTCGTTGGCCTCCGAGCCGGACGAGCCGTAGAACACCTGGTTGAAGCCTGCCGGCGCGATCTCGGCCAGCTTCTTCGCCAGCAGCACCGGCGTCGGCGTCGCGCAGCGGAAGAAGGAGTTGTAGTAGGGCAGCTCCTTCATCTGCGCGTAGGCGGCCTCGGCCAGCTCGTCGCGGCCGTAGCCGACATTGACGCACCACAGCCCAGCCATGCCGTCGAGAATCTCGTTGCCTTCCGAATCGTAGATGAACGGCCCGTCGGCGCGGGTGATGATGCGGGTGCCGGCGGCGCGCAGGTCCTTGTGGTCGGTGAAGGGGTGCAGGTAGTGCGCCGCGTCGATCTCCTGAAGCTGCTTCAGGGAAAAGTTCTGATAAGTCATGACGATGGATACTCCCGTTGAATCGATCCGGCAGGACGCCGGGGCGGATTCAGGCGGGGCGATGGGGCGAATAGCCGATGCGCGCGCACAGGAGCAGCAGTTCCGCGTGCCGCGTCCGCGGCGACGGCGTAACCGGCACGGTGTCCCCTGCGAGCTGACTTCTCCCGATCATCATGCGGGAAGCATAGCCCGGCTTCCGGCGGCTGAACAAGTGTGCGTGAACGCGAGGAACGCGAAACGCGGACAGCCGTTTCCATATCCGGTCGAATGACACCCTCGGCCGCGCTCCGGAGGAGGAGCAACTTCCATGAAAATCGCTGTTACCGCACTGACGACCCTGTTCATGGGCGTGGCGACGGCCTATGCCGCCGAGCCGGCCAAGATCGCCACGATCGACGGCAACAAGGTCTACACCGACGCCAACGGCATGACGCTCTACACCTTCGACAGGGACAGCGCCGGCAAGTCCAGCTGCGACGGCGACTGCGCCGTCAGATGGCCGCCCTTCAAGGCCGAGGCCGGAGCCGCCCCCGAGGGCGACTGGACGATCGTCGAGCGCAGCGATGGCACCATGATGTGGGCCCATGACGGCAAGCCGCTCTACACCTATGACGGCGACAAGAAGGCCGGCGACGCGACCGGCGACGGCGTTGGCGGCGTCTGGCATCTCGCCAAGGCGGAATAGGCCGGCGACGGATGCGGCGGCGCCCGGCCGCCGCACCCGTCCCTCATCGC
>JAEZXF010000443.1 GCA_023419995.1 Pseudomonadota bacterium
TCCCGATGGTGCTTCTGCGCTGGCGCATGAACCTGATGACGCTGGACGACGAGGAGGCCCGCGCGCTCGGCGTCGTGACGGCGCGGCTGCGCATCGTGCTGATCGCCGCGGCGACGCTGATGACGGCCGCGGCCGTGTCCATCTCCGGCATCGTCGGCTGGATCGGCCTGCTGATCCCGCACGTCGCGCGCATGCTGGTGGGGCCGGATTTCTCGCGGCTGCTGCCGGCGGCGCTGATGCTGGGCGGCGGCTACATGGTCGGCATCGACACCATCGCGCGCTCGGTCGCCGAGATCGAGGTGCCGCTCGGCGTGCTGACGGCCGCCGTCGGTGCGCCGTTCTTCCTGTGGCTGCTGATGACGGTGCGGGACGGGTGGCGGTGATGTTCCTGTCGGCGACCGGCCTTGCCTTCGGCTATCGCGGCGTGGCGATAGGACGCGACGTGACGCTGTCGGTCGCCGCCGGCGAGGTTCTGTGCCTGCTGGGGCCGAACGGCTGCGGCAAGACCACGCTGTTCAAGACCCTGCTCGGGCTGCTGCCGGCGCAGGGCGGGCGGCTGGAGCTCGAAGGCCGGGCCGTCGCCGATTTCTCCCGCGCCGAGTTCGCCCGCCGCGTCGGCTACGTGCCGCAGGCCCATGCCGCCATCTTTCCCTTCAGCGTGAAGGAGATGGTGCTGATGGGACGGGCGAGCCGCATCGACACCTTCGCAGCGCCGTCGGTCGAGGACCGGGCCGCCGCCCGGGCCGCGCTGGAGGCGCTGGGCATCGCCCATCTCGGCGAGCGCCGGTTCACCGAGATCTCCGGCGGCGAGCGGCAGATGGCGCTGATCGCGCGGGCGCTGGCGCAGGAGCCGGCCATGCTGGTGATGGACGAGCCCACCGCCAGCCTCGACTTCGGCAACCAGGCGCGGGTGCTCGGCACGATCCGCTCGCTCTCCGCCTCCGGCCTCGCCATCGTCCTGTCCACGCACGACCCCGGCCACGCCTTCGCCTGCGCCGACCGCGTGGCGCTGATGAAGGCCGGGCGCATCGTCGCCATCGGCGCGCCGCAGGAGGTGCTGACGGCCGAGGCGCTGCGCGGCCTCTACGGCGTCGAGGTCGCCGTCGAATTCATGCAACGGGCGGGCAGGCATGTCTGCGCGCCCACCCTCGTTCAACCGGAAGAAGGAACAAGCCGATGAAGATCAGCGCGCGCAATCTGCTCAAGGGAACCGTGGTCGAGGTCACGAAGGGGGCGACCACCGCCCATGTGAAGATCGATATCGGCGGGGGGACCGTCATCACCTCGTCAATCACCAACCAGTCGGTCGAGGACCTCGGGCTCGCGGTCGGCAAGACCGCCTATGCCGTGGTCAAGGCGTCGAGCGTGATGGTGGCGGTGGACTGAGGCGATGCAGGGCAACGAGATCAGGGCGGGGGAGGTCGCCGTCGCGCCGCCGCCCGCCACCGACGCGGGCCTCGTCTTCATCGGCCGCATCCGCACGCCGTGGAAGTCGCGGGCGGACGCGCCGCGGCAGGGACGCCCCGACGGGCCGGTCTGCGAGATCGAGGTGTTCGACCCGTGGGCGCCGGCGCTGGCCGGCATCGAGGACTTCGAGGAAATCGAGGTCCTCTACTGGCTGCACCTGTCGCGCCGCGATCTGCTGCTGCAGAGCCCGTCGGACGACGGCACGACGCGCGGCACCTTCTCGATCCGCTCGCCGATCCGGCCGAACCCGATCGGCACCTCGGCGGTGACGCTGCTGAAGCGCGAGGGCCGGTCGCTGCTGGTGCGCGGCCTCGACTGCCTCGACGGCACGCCGCTGATCGACCTCAAGCCGGAACGCAAGAGCTTCAAGGCCGGCGGGAAGGCATGACGGGCAAGGTCCGCCTCGCGCCCGCCGCGCACCGCGGCGGGCGGCGCGTCACGCTTCCGGGAAGCCGCCGAGCTCCAGCAGGCGGTTGCGGTCCTCGACATCGATGTTGATGTCGAAGACCACGCCGTCGGTGCGATAGATGAGTTGCGCCAGGCACAGCATCTCCTTCTGCGCGTTCTGGAAGATGCGGCGCACGCGCACGACGGGGTCGTGCACCCGGATGCCCAGCTCCTCCGCCTCCTGGGGCATCGACGACACGACGCGGAAGGTCTGGCGGACATGCGCCAGCCCGATCTCCTTGGTGTCGTAGAGCAGGGTGCTGATGAGCTTGGTCGCCCAGAGCGTCTCGGGGACGGCCGCGTAGGCGCCGCTCGCGATCAGGTATTCGCCGACGATGAAGGGCGCGCCGTTGCGCGAGAAGATCCGCTTCATGTAGCGATAGTCGTCGAACGGCCTGCCGTCCTCGGGCGAGATGCGCAGCTCGCCCTGCGCCAGCCGCGAGGCGACGACGCGGAAGGTGAGGTCGCTGCCGAGCTGCGACGGCGAGCGGGTCAGCCCGTAGGGGATCGACGGCGGCATCTCCGGCTTGGCCTTGACGAAGGTGCCGCGCCCGCGCTCGGCGCTGATCAGCCCTTCCTTCTCCAGCCCCGCCAGCGCATGCCGGACCGTCATCGGCGAGACGCCGAACATCGCCACCAGCTCCTTCAGCGTCGGCAGCCGGTCGCCGCCATTCCAGGTGTCGTCGGCGATCTGCCGGCGGATGATCGCCGCGAGCTGCACGTAGTACGGCGTGCCGTCCTCGCGCAGCGTCTGCTTGTTCTCGGCGGCTTTCAGCAACGGCAGGCATCCTTTCGCGGCAGGTCGTGCCGGTTCGTATTGCATCCCGGCAGGGACGGACAGGGGTCAAAAATTTGCCGGAAGCGGAAAAAAAGAAAAGAGAGCATCTTGGAACCATAGCACAAAAGTGCAAAAGTGCTATAACTAGATCACAATCGGAACGACTTCGATTGGCGGAGGAAACTGGGCTTCGGCGCCGCCGCGCGCGGCGTCACGATTTCAGGCTGGGAGGACCGAGATGAGGAAGTTGATTGCCGGCTCTGCGCTTTTGGTCGCGGTGGCGTTGGGACATGCCGGAAGCGCCGCCTGGGCGCAGGGGAGCGGAACGTTCAAGTATGCGGAGCAGGTGAAGCTCATCACCATGGATCCGCAGCAGCAGAG
>JAEZXF010000460.1 GCA_023419995.1 Pseudomonadota bacterium
CCCGCCGACAACGAGGCAAGGCATCCCCGATGGCGGCATTTCCCGAGCGTCGCGTTTCGCGAATGGCCGAGTGGGCGCGCCGCGTCTCGGCCTTCTCGCTGGTGCTGTTCGCCACCGCCGGCGTCGGCCACCGCTACGGGATGGTCGAGACCGTCGGTTTCCTGTGGACGCTGGCGCTGGTAGCGGCGCTGGCCTTGCTCGGGCTCCTGCTGGCGGCGGGCGGCTTCTCGCAGTTGTGGCGGCATGGCGCCAAGGCCGGCAAGGCCTCGCTCGCCGCGACCCTGCTGTCGCTCTTCGTGCTCGTGCCCTATGCCGCCGGCGTCTGGCTCTACGCGCGGCTCCCAGCCCTGACCGACATCTCGACCGACCTCGAGGACCCGCCCCGCTTCATCGCCGCAGCGCGGGCGCGCACCCCGCAGATGAACCCCATCGTGCCGATCTCGCCCCAGGCGGCGGACCTCCAGATGCGGTTCTATCCGCACCTGACCGGGCGGCGTCTCGACGCGTCCGTCGACCGCGTGCTCGGCGCGCTGGGCCCGGTGATCGCCGCGCGCGGCTGGAAGGTGCGCGGCGCGCTGCCGACCTCGGCCCTGGCGGCCGAGATCTCGATCGAGATGGAGGCGCCGACCATCCTGCTGCGATATCCCGCCGACGCGGTGGTACGGCTGATCGACGAGGAGGTCGCGACCTATGTCGACATGCGTATGGCGTCGCGCTACGCCCCGCACGACCTCGGCAACAACGCCCGCCGCATCGAGGCCTTCCTCGGCGACCTCGCCGCCGAGCTCGAGCGGCAGTCGCTGCAGATCATCGACATCCCGCCGTCAGACGGGAGTGAAGACGCCGTCGATTGAGGGCTCGCCCTCGACCTCGACGAGGCCGCGCCCGGCGAGGTCCTCGAGATGGGCGAGCACCGACAGGCCGGCCGCGCCGTGCAGCCGCGGGTCGACGTCGCGGTATATCGCGGCGACCATCTCTTCGACCGTGCGGTCGCCCGAGCGCAGCCGCTCGATGATCGCGCGCTCGCGCATCTTGCGGTGCGCCTTCAGCCCGCGCACGAAGGCCGCCGGCCGCGCCACCGGCCCGCCATGGCCCGGCAGGTACAGCCCGTCCTCGCGCTCCAGCATCTTGTCGAGCGAGGCCATGTAGTCGGCCATCGCCCCGTCGGGCGGCGCGACGATCGACGTCGACCACGCCATCACGTGATCGGCGGAGAAGACGATGTCCGTGCCTTCGAGCGCGAACACGACGTGGTTCGCCGCGTGGCCGGGCGTATGGATCGCCCGCAGCGCCCAGCCGTCGCCGGCGACGAGCTGGCCCTCGGCCAGCGCCACGTCGGGCATGAAGGCGTCGTCGCCGCTGGCGTCGAGCGGGTTGATCTCGCCGATGCGCAGCGGCCGCGCCGGCCGGTGCGGCCCCTCGGCGAGCACCTGCGCGCCGGTTTCGGCGGCGAGCCGCGCGGCGAGCGGCGAATGGTCGATATGGGTGTGCGAGACGAAGATGTGGCTCACCGGGCGGCCGGCGATGGCGGCGATGAGCGCGCGCAGGTGATTCTCGTCCAGCGGGCCGGGATCGATGACCGCCAGCGTGTCGGTGCCGACGATGTAGCTGTTGGTGCCGTGGAAGGTGAACGCGCTCGGGTTGTTGACCGTGACGCGGACGACGCCCGGCGCAACCGGCACGGCCTCGCCATAGGCGGGTTCAAACGTGGTGTCGAAGTCGAGGGCCATGGCGCTACCGTCGGGACAGGTGGGAAAAGCGGCGAAACGAGTTGCCGCTTACCATGGAAGGTCATATAGGGGAAACCATCACGTCGCTGCCTTTCCGATGGAGGAGCCCATGTCCGCAGCCGTCCTGTCCCGCCCGCTGGTGTCCCTTGCGTTGCCCGAGAAGGGCGTTGCCCGCTACGCCATGCTGGCGCTTCTGGCCGTTTCCGGCACGCTGCTGCTGACGCTGGCCGCCAAGACGAAGGTCGTCCTCGGCCCGGTGGATCTCTATCTCGGCAACCTGGCCGTGCTGGCCATGGCCGCCGCCTTCGGCCTGCGCCTCGGCCTCGCCACCTTCCTGCTCTATCTTGCCGAGGGCGCGATGGGCTTCCCGGTCTTCCAGTCGACCCCGGAGAAGGGCATCGGCATCGCCTACATGATGGGCACCACGGGCGGCTACCTCGTCGGCATGATCCTCGCCACCGCGCTCGTCGGCTGGGCCGCGGACCGCGGCTTCGACCGCAACCCGCTCAAGCTCTTCTCGGTCATGCTCGTCGGCGTCGTCCTCATCCTCGCCTTCGGATTCGCCTGGCTCGCCACCCTGATCGGCGCCGAGAAGGCGTGGCAGTTCGGCGTCGTGCCGTTCGTCATGCCCGACCTGATCAAGGCCGCGCTCGCCGCTTCGGTGGTGCCGGCCGTGTGGGCGCTGTTCGCCCGCCGCTAGGCTGCTCCTTCCGCCGCGTTCTCGCGGCACGAACCGAAACCGCCGCGCATCGTCCGATGCGCGGCGGTTTTCTTTTCGGCGATGCCCCCGGGGACATAAGCCTCCGCGGCTCAGTCGGGCGCGGCGGGGATCACCCAGCCGGAGCGGACGCGCAGGCGCAGCTGCTCGCCCTGCGCGAAGCCGCCGGCATCCTGCACGTCGAAATGGAGCGCGAGCGAGGGGTCGGCCACGGGCGCGACCTCGACCCGCGTCGTCCCGCCCTTGTAGACGGCGCGCCCGACCGTGACGTCGATGCCCGGTTCGCCGGCCGCCGCAAGCTCGATGTCCGACGCCCGGCAGCACAGGGACGCACCGGCGCGCGGGCGCTCGTCCGGCCGGCAGCGCACCACCGCCTCCTGCCCCAGCACCGCGACGCGGCAACGGCCGGCCTCCTCCCCGCCCAGCACCTTCGCCGGCAGCACCATACCCTGCGCGATGAAGGAGGCGACCATCTCGCTCGCCGGCTCGCGATAGAGCGTCCGCGGATCGGCGATCTGCACCAGGCGGCCGTGATCCATCACCGCGATGCGGTCGGCGAGCGCCATGGCCTCCGCCTGGTCGTGGGTGATGTAGACCATCGTCGTACCGGTGCGCCGGTGGAAGGCGGCGAACTCCTCCTCCATCGCGGCGCGCAGGTGTACGTCGAGATTGGCGAGCGGCTCGTCGAACAGCACGAGGGACGGCGCCGCGACGAGGCAGCGCGCCAGCGCCACGCGCTGCCTCTGACCGCCCGACAGACTGGCCGGGTAGCGCTCGCCGAAGCCCTGCAGGTTGACCAGCGCCAGCGCCTCGGCGATGCGCAGCTTCGCCTCCTCGCGCGGCACCTTCGCCACCTTCAGCGCGTAGCCGACGTTCTGCGCCACCGTCATGTGCGGCCACAGCGCGTAGTTCTGGAACACGATGCCGACGCGCCGCTGCTCCGGCGGCACGCTCGCCGCGCCGCCCGACACGGTGCGGCCGCCGATGGCGATCTCGCCCGCCGTCGGCTGCTCGAAGCCGGCGACGAGCCGCAGCAGCGTGGTCTTGCCGCAGCCCGAGGGGCCGAGCACGGCCAGGAACTCGCCGTCGGCCACCTCGACCGACACGTCCTTCACCGCGTCGAAGCCCGAGAAGGTCTTGGTGACGCCGGAAAGCTTCAGTCGCGCCATGGCAGAACTCCGCTCGGAAGGTGTCGCGCGAACAGGTTGGCCGCCAGCATCAGCGCGAAGGTGACGGCGACGGTCAATGCCGAGATCGCCGCCGCATATTTCGAATCGCCGCCCTGCTCGAAGGAGAACATGACCACGCCGATCGTCTCCGCCCCGGACGACCACAGGAGCGCGGAGACGGTCAGCTCGCCGAAGGCGGTCATGAAGATCAGCAGGCCGCCGGCCATCGCCGCCGGCGCGACGAGCGGGAAGACGATGCCACGCAGCCGCGCGAACAGCCCGGCGCCCGCCACCTGCGCCGCCTCCTCCAGCGCCCGGTCGATGTGGTAGAAGCCGCTGACGGCCGGCCGCACCGCAAGCACCAGGAAGCGCGCGAGATAGGCGTAGAGGATGATCCAGACGGTGTTGTAGAGGTGGATGCCGGTCAGCGGCAGCGGCTTGAGGAACAGGAGCAGCGCCGCGATCGCCAGCACCACGCCGGGCAGCGCGTAGGGCAGCTCGATCGCCAGGTTGACGAAGCGGACCCACCCCTGCCGACCCCAGGCCACGAGGTAGGCGATGGGCAGCGCCGCGAACACGGCGAAGGCGGCGGCCGACAGCGACAGGCCGAGGCTGTTGGCGAAGGCGCGCTGCGAGGCGGCGTGCTCGAGAAGCACGAAGCGATAGTTGGCGAGCGTCACCGTCGCCGCCGACAGCGGGATGCCGTAGCCCGGCACCAGCGACGACAGGAGCAGGCCGAACAGCGGCAGGAACAGGATCGCGGCGACCAGCGCCCACATGGCGAGCTCCGCCGGCAGGCGCCAGCGGCCGAGCGCGTAGGGCTCGCTCGCCAGCGACGATCCGCCCATGCGGTAGTCGCGGCGGCGGCTCATGCGCTCCTGCGCGACGATGCCGGCCATGGCGATGACGCCGATCAGCACCGAGAGGAACGCGGCCTCGCCCAGCACGGCCGGCCCGCCGCCCGCCAGCCGCTGGTAGATCAGCGTCGGCAGCACCAGATAGTTGGCCGGAATGCCGAGAAAGGCCGGGATGCCGAAATTGCCGACGCAGGAGACGAAGGCGAGCGCGGCCGCCGCCATGATCGACGGCGTCATCAGCGGCACGACGACGGTGCGCAGGACGGTGAGGCGGCCGGCGCCCGCCGCCCGCGCCGCCTCGACCAGTTCGCGCGGCAGCCGCCGCAAGCCGGCCCGGACCAGCAGGAACACCAGCGGCGCATACTGGATGCCGAGGAGCAGGATGATGCCACCCGGCGAATAGAGCGGGTTGCGGCTGCCGAGCGGCGGCGCCAGCCCGATGAGCTTGAGGAAGGGGCTCGCCGGCCCGAACAGCTGCAGCCAGGCCAGCGCCGTCACCTGCGGCGCGATCATCAGCGGCATGACGAAGCACAGGACGAACGCGCCGCGCCGGCGCATGTCGGTCAGCGTCACGACAAGGGCGACCAGCGTGCCGAGCGCCACCGCCAGCACCGTGCCGCCGATGCCGATGGTGAGCGAGTTGACGGTCGCGACCCATGTCGCCCGGCTCGCCAGCCCCGCCTCGATGACGGCGAAGGACAGCGCGTCCGCAGGCGCCACCGTCTCGCGCAGCAGCCGCAGCATCGGCAGAAGCGAAAAGACAGCGATCGCCACCGCGACCGCCGCCGCCAGAGCCAGCTCCTGGCTCCGGCCGTTCCCCGACTGCGCCTGCGATGCCAAGGTGCCCGTTCCGCCCCGCGCGCCGCCTCAGCCGCCGAACAGCTCGGCGAAGGCCGCCTTGTCGGCCTCGATGCGCTCCGTCACCGCCTTTATGTCGGCCGGCATCAGTTTGACCTCGACGCCCTCGGGCAGCCAGTCGGGCCGGCCGGCCGACGCCTTGGCCGGCAGGTAGCCCATGTCGCGCGCCAGCGTCTGGCCGGCGTCGGAGAGGATGAAAT
>JAEZXF010000499.1 GCA_023419995.1 Pseudomonadota bacterium
ACGGCGCCGCCGTCGCCGTAGCAGCCGAGCGGCTTTGCCGGGAAGAACGACGTGGTCGAGATGTCGCACAGCGAGCCGGCGACGCGGCCGTGATAGACCCCGCCCCAGCCCTGGGCGCTGTCGCCGATCACCTTCATGCCGTTCTCGCGGGCGATGGGATTGAGCATGTCGTAGTCGGCCGGCAGGCCGAACAGATCGACGGGGATGACGCAGGCGGGATTGAGGCCGAGCGTGCGGGCATGGGCGACGGCGCGCCTGAGGCTGTCGGGATCCATGTTGAAGGTGTCGGGCAGGACGTCGACGAAGACGGGCGTCGCGCCGACCAGCGGCACGACCTCTGCGGTTGCGGCGAAGGTGAAGGAGGGGACGAAGACCGCGTCGCCGGCCTTGATGCCGAGCGCCATCAGGGCGAGCTGGAGAGCGTCGGTGCCGTTGGCGCAGGCGAGCGCATGCTTCACGCCGCAGAACGCGGCGAGCTGCTTCTCCAGCTCGGCAACCTGCGGCCCCATGATGTACTTGCCCTCGTCGAGCACATTGAGAATGACTCTCTCGAGAGCCGGCCGGATCCTTGCCTGCTGGGCGGCGAGGTCGATGAAGGGAAGCTGCATGAAGAAGGCCTTCTCTTTGTCGGACGCAGTTGAAGCGCGCTACCGCAAACGACGGCCTCTGACAATGCCGACGGGACTGTTCGGCCCCGGAAGAGGTGAGGGAGGCGCCGGACATGGGCACAAATTCCGTACACCGGGCAAAGTTCCGCCGCTCCCGAAAGTCGCCCTGCCGCCCGATTCGGCGCGCCGCTCCCGGTCAGCTTTCTTAAGTGTTTCCCTGTATGGGGGCCGGACCGGGTGCGGGGGAGGGGAACGGCGTTGCCATCGAAAATCGTCGTCGGAAAGCGGGCAGGCCTCAACGTCTATCTTCTGGCGCTGTCGCTCGCATGCCTGCTCCCCGTCGTCACGATCTCCGCCTATGCGGCGTGGAGAACGGGCGACGTCTACAGGAGCACCGCCACCGACCGTCTCCGCGACACGGCCCTGACGCTGGCGAGCGCGATCGAGGCCGACATCGAAGGCAAGTTCACCGCGCTCAGCACCTTCGCCGATCTGTGGCCGTCGACAGGGCAGGCCGGCCCGATCGCGCTGAAATCCGGCCGCTTCGAGGACATCGCCTTCGAAGGGCAGATCGAAATCGTCGAGCTGGACCGCGGCGAGCCCACCGGCCGGCACGCCGGAGCGGCGGCGGAGGTGGCGAAAAGGGCGATCGCGCAGCAGGCGCCGGCGCTCACCGACCTCGTTCCCGGCATCGGCGGGAACGACCATCGCATCTCGCTCGCGCTGCCGCTCGCGCCCGATGCCGGCCGCCGGCGGGCGATCGTGCTGTCGATCACGCCGGCCCAGCTGATCCGCACCCTGCGGCAGAGGAACGACGCGCTCGGCGGCATCCTGGTCGCGGTGACCGACGGCAACGGCCGGATCGTCGCGCGGTCGCGCGATGCCGAGCGCGCCATCGGCATGAAGGCACCGGACTGGGAGAAGCTCGAGGCGCTGGGCACCGACAGCGGATGGTTCCAGGCGGTCACCACCGAAGGCCTCGAGACGATCCTGTCGTTCCGGAAGCTCCGGGACACGCCGGGCTGGGCGCTGGTGGTCGGCGAGCCGACGGACGTGTTCAACGCACGCTGGCGCAATCCTCTCTTCGGCCTCCTGCTCGGCACGATCGTCGCGCTGGGGCTGGCGGGCGTCGCGGCGCTGCGGATCGGTCGCCTCATCCTGCGACCGGTCGAGGCGCTCGCCGCGCACAGCATGGCTGTCGCCAACGGCGAAAGCGCCGCCGGGCTGGCGCAGGTGCCTCCTTCGCCCGTGCGCGAGTTCGAGACCCTGCGGCTGAGCGTCGAGGCGGCCGAGAAAGCCCACCGCGAGACCGAGCGGCGCATCCGCACCGTCGCCAAGGCGGGGGCGCTGGTGCTGTGGCGCTGGTCGGAGGAGGGAAACCTCGTCTGGATCGAAGGGTGGGAGAAGCTGACCGGGACGCCCGACAGCGAGGCGCTCGGGATCGCCTGGCTGGACCGCGTGCATCCCGACGACCGCCAGCGCCTCCTCGATACCTTCCGCGAGACGAGAGGCCGGCGGGCCATGGTCGACATCGAGTTCCGGCTGCTCGTCTCCGGCGGCCGCTGGCTCTGGCTGCGCGAGAGGGGCGGGCCGGTGCTGGACGACAACGGCGACATCATCCAGTGGGCAGGCGTGCTGGAGGACATCGACGCCCGCAAGCGGAACGAGGCGCAGATCGCCCATATGGCGCTCCACGACGCCCTGACCGGCCTCGGCAACCGGGTGCAGTTGCGCAATCATCTCGAGCAGGCGATCGCCCGCGCGCGGACGGGATCGGTCGGCGCGCTTCTGAGCCTCGATCTCGACCGGTTCAAGCAGGTCAACGACACGCTGGGCCACCCGGTTGGCGATGCCCTGCTGGTCGCGGTTGCCGGACGCCTGCGCGCATGCGCGGGCGAGGCCGACCTGGTGGCGCGGCTCGGCGGCGACGAGTTCGCCGTCATCCAGCACGCCGCCGGCCGACCCGAGGCGACGGCACGGCTGGCGCTGCGGCTGGTCGAGACGATCGGCGCGCCCTACGTCGTCGACGGCCATGACATCTCGATCGGGACCAGTGTCGGTGTCACCTTCATCGCCACGGCCGAGCTCGGCGCGGACGAGTATCTCGGCCGGGCGGACAAGGCTCTCTATCGCGCCAAGAAGGGTGGGCGCGGCCGTGCGGTGCTCTGCGAGGACTTGCACGTGAGGGACGAGATCGGCCGGCTGCAGGAAAAATTCACGGTGCTGCGCCACCACGACCGGGATGCGGCCTGACCCTGCCGGCGGCCGTATACGAGGACCTTCGTTCCTTTGCCTCCGGGCGCATCCGAAGACCTCGAAGCCCATGCAGGTGGCACGTTCCGGGCTGTGCGGGGCTCGACTCCGGCTCCCGACGAACATCGAAGCGGCCATGCGGGTCTGAACCCGGCATTGGGGGCGGAGTCGCCCGAGCATGGTATCTGGTGAAATGAGTGCCGGATTATGAAATCCTGTTGACCTCGTCTTTCTCCGTAAATAGGGTCCGCTGCAGGAGGAAGCAGGCGCGCGTCCAGCCAGCGGTGGAGGAGCCGTTCCCGGGTGACCCGGTCGTCCCGGAACATTCGCGCCGACCGGCCGCGCCGCTGTGGCCCTGCCGTCGCGATGCCGCATCCTCCGCGCCGCAACCGCCCTGACCGAACGGGGCGGCGCGGCATGAGCAGGGGGATTGCCGGGGATGTCCCGGACCCTGCGCACAGACGGAACCGACGCGGCTCTATCAGGGCGGGCCTCCGCAGGACGGCCGGGCGCAGGGAAGGAGAAGAGATGAACCAGAGCGTGCAGCCGATGTCGCGGCCTCTCTACACCACGGCGGATCCGCGAATCCCCGCCTCCGAGGATTGCGTGCTGCGCTATCTCCTCGACAAGCGCGCGAAGGAGCATCCCGACCGCATCTATGCCGCCTTCGAGGGCGGCGTCGAATGGTCCTACGCCCACACCCTGTCCGAGACCCGCCGCACCGCCGCCGGCCTCCAGGCGCTGGGCCTGGCGCAGGGCGACATGCTGCTGATCGCCCTGCCGAACGGACCGGACGCGCTGCGCGTCTGGTTCGCGGCCAACTATCTCGGGGCGGTCGCGGTCCACGTCAATCCGGCCTATCGCGGCGCGCTCCTCGAACGTGTGATCCGCAATTCGGGGGCCAGGCTCTTCGTCACCCTGCCGGGGCTTCTCGAGCACATCGAGGCCGTCGACCGCTGCACCCTCGAGAAGCTGGTCGTGTTCGGGGCGCCGTCGGCCGAGGTCGCCGGCCTGCCATGCATCGACGCTGCGGCGCTCGACGGGGCGGGCGACGAGCCCGCTCCCCTCGAACAGGAGATCCTGCCGTTCGACACGCAGTGCATCCTCTATACGTCGGGCACCACCGGACCGTCCAAGGGCGTGATGTGCTCCTACCTGCATCTCGAGACCGCGGGCAGGGCGGTCTACTTCCTGGGGCCCGACGACCGCTACCTCGTCAACCTGCCGATGTATCACGTCGCCGGCGTGCTGCCGTGCATGATGATGATGGGGCGCGGCGGCTCGGTGGCGGTCATCGAGCGCTTCCGCACCGGCGCCTTCTGGCAGACGATCGCCGACACCAGGGCGACCTTCGCCATCCTGCTCGGCGTGATGACCCGGTTCCTGCTTTCCCAGCCGGAATGCTCCGAGGAGAAGCTCGGCCATCTGCGCTACATCATCCAGCAGCCGCTCGATGACGACGCGCCGGAGCTGCGACGCCGCTTCGGCTTCGACATCTACACCTCCTTCAACATGACCGAGGTGTCGCTGCCCATCGTCTCCGAACCCAACCCGCAGACGAAGGGCACCTGCGGGCGCGCCCGCGAGGGCGTCGAGCTGCGCATCGTCGACGAATGGGACTGCGAGGTGCCCGTCGGCGAGACCGGGGAGCTGCTCATCCGCACCGACCGCCCGTGGGCGATGATGCACGGATACTACCGCGACCCGGAGGCGACCGCGAAGGCGTGGCGCAACGGCTGGTTCCACACCGGCGACACCTTCCGCAAGGATGCGCAGGGCAACTACTTCTTCGTCGACCGGCTCAAGGACACGATCCGCCGGCGCGGCGAGAACATCTCGTCGTTCGAGGTCGAGGCCGCGCTCATGGCGCACCCGGCGGTGCGGGAGGCCGCGGCCGTCGCCGTGGCCAGCGAGATCAGCGAGAGCGAGGTGATGGCGGTGCTGTCGCTCGTCGAGGGGCAGACGCTCGACCCGGCCGAGCTCATCGAGTTCCTGCGGCCGCGGCTCGCCTACTTCATGATCCCCCGCTACGTCCGCGTCGTTCCCGATCTCCCCAAGACGCCGACCCAGAAGATAGAGAAGCACGTGCTGCGCAACGTCGGCCTGACGGTCGGCGATGCGTGGGACCGGGAGAAGGCGGGGGTGTCGGCACGGCGCGACGCCTGAGCCGGGGCCTCGTGCCGGCCGAGGTGCGGCACCTCCAATGGAACGGGGACATGCCGATGCTCTCGTTCCCATGCGTCACTCCGGGCCGGCTCCCGCCTTCGGGCGGCATTCACCGGTTCACGAAATGCAACGATCGCGACAGGCAGGCTGGACTTGAACAACGCTACCATTCTCATCGCCAACCGGGGCGAGATCGCCATCCGCATCGCCCGCGCCGCCTCCGAGCTCGGCTTCGCCACCGTCGGCGTCGCGCCGCCGGACGACCGCGACTGCCTGCACCTGAGGCACGTCGACCGCTGGCGCCTGCTCGACGGCGCCGGCCCGGCCGCCTATCTCGACATTCCCCGCATCGTCGCGATCGCGCTGGAGGAAGGCTGCGCCGCGATCCATCCCGGCAACGGCTTCCTGAGCGAGAGGGCCGAGTTCGCCCGTGCCTGCGAGGCGGCGGGCCTCGCCTTCATCGGCCCCCGGCCGGAGACGCTCGCCATGTTTGGCGACAAGGTGAGCGCCCGCGAGGCGGCGGCGCGCCTGGGCGTGCCCCTGCCCGAAGGTTCGCATGCCGGCATATCG
>JAEZXF010000551.1 GCA_023419995.1 Pseudomonadota bacterium
CGCCCCGGCCGTCGCCGGCATCCGGTGGATCAGCCCGCCGAGCGATTCGAGGTCGCGCGTGCGCGCGCTCGACTGGATCGAGCCGGCGCCGAGGAAGAGCAGGCTCTTGAAGACGGCGTGGTTGACGACGTGGTAGAGCCCGGCGAGGAAGCCGACCGCCGCGAGCGCTGGCTGGCCGAGTGAGAGCAGCAGGAAGCCGGCGCCGACGCCCATCAGGATGATCCCGATGTTCTCGACGCTGTGGTAGGCGAGCAGGCGCTTCAGGTCGTGCTCCATCAGCGCGTAGAGGACGCCGAGCACCGCCGAGACGACGCCGAGCGCGAGGACGAGCCCACCCCACCAGGCCGGGCCGGGACCGGCGAGGTCCCAGCCGACGCGCAGCAGCCCGTAGATCGCGGTCTTGATCATCACGCCGCTCATCAGCGCCGAGACGTGGCTCGGCGCGGCCGGATGCGCCAGCGGCAGCCACACGTGAAGCGGCGCGAGCCCCGCCTTCGAGCCGGTGCCGACCAGAACCAGGATCAGCGCCAGGGAGGCGGTGAACGGCTCGCGGGCCGCGGCGCGGATGGCGGCGAAGGTGTAGTCGCCGCCCGCCCCCGCCAGAAGCCCGAAGGCGAGAAGCAGCGCCATGGTGCCGAAGCTCGCCATCACCAGATAGACGGTCGCTGCCCGCCTGCTCCCGGGATCGCGGTGCTGCGCCAGCACCATCGCCCACGAGGCGAGCGACATGAACTCCCACGACAGCAGGAAGGTGAAGGCGTCGGCGGCCAGGACGACGAGGTTCATGCCGGCGAGAAACGCCGGGTAGAACGGCAGCACCCGATGAGGCGCGTCCTCGTGCCGGCCGTAACCCAGCGCATAGAGGCTGGCGAGCGTGCCGCCCAGGTTGACGACCGCGAGAAAGAAGGCGGAGAGCGCGTCGATGCGGAAGTGCGCGCCGGTCCACGGCAGGCCGAGCGGCAGGACGAGCTGCGAGGGCGCATCGCCGAGCAGCGCGGCGAGCGCGACGACGAAGCCCGCCGCCGATGCTGCGCCGCTGGCGAGATAGACGACCGGCGTGGCGCGGGGGCTCCGCGCCAGGATCACGGCGAGCGCCGCGACCGAAAGCAGCGCGCCCACCACCAGAAGCAGTGCCGCGGTCGCCGTCATCACGCGCCTCCGCCGGCTCCGGGTTCCCTGAGCCGCAAACCGCGCCCGCCGGACTGGCTGGCCGCGCCCTCGCCGATCAGCTCGATGCCGGCCGCCTCGAGGGCGGCGATCAGCTTGACGAGGGAATCGACATTGCCGCGGATGGTGCCGTCGCTCGCCTCCATGCGCTGGATGGTCGGCACCGACAGGCCCGAAAGATCGGCCAGCCGGCGCTGGTCGATGCCGAGAAGGGCGCGGGCCGCCCTCAGTTGCGCGGACGTGATCACGGCTCAGGCTGCTATGCAGAGGTTCATGGCATGGGAACTCATGCCTCCATGCTACACAACCATGGCTGAGTGTCAATTAATGATGTTTCAAACATCAATAGTCGCGGCTGAGCTTCAGCCGAATATCAGCCTCTCGCCGATATGCAGCGCGAGACCGGCGAGCCCGCCGATCAGCATGCCGTTAAAGCGGATGTACTGGAGGTCGCGGCCGATGTTCAGCTCGACCAGGCGGGTGAGCTGGACGATGTCCCAGCTCCGCACCTGGTCGGCGATGAAGGTCGCGACGCCGCTCTTCTGGTTGTCGACGAAGGCGGACAGCGCGATGACGAAGCCGTGGTTCATGTCGGCGCGCAGCCCCGGCTCCTGCCGGAGCTGCCGGCCGATCTCGGCGAAGAGGTCCGCGAGATGGCGCCGCAGGATCGATTCGTCCGACCCGACGTCCTGCTCGACGAAGGTGCGCATCCCGCTCCAGAAATTCTCGGCCAGCCCGCGCAGCTCGGGCCGCGCCAGCAGGTCCCGCTTCAGCCGCTCCGCACGCCCGGCATAGGCGGGCGAGACGCGCAGCTCCGCTACGAAGGTCTCGACGAAGCGGTCGAACTCGCGCCGCAGCGCATGATCGGGATCGGCCTCCGCCTCGGCGAGCAGCGTCCCCGTGGCGGCGACGAACCGCTTGAGGAGATAGGCGTCGGCCTGGAACATGGTGGCGAGCGTCGGCAGCTCCTGGCGGATGCGCTCGCGGATCGCGGCAAGCGTCTCCTCGTCGCGCAGCAGGCCGCCGAACACGCGCAGCACCTCGTCGAAGATGCGCTGGGGGCGCCGCTCGGCGGTGATGGCCGACAGAAGGGCGGCCGCGAGCGGCGCCAGTTCCAGCTTCTCGATCTGGCTGGTGATCCGCTGACCGATGAAGTCGCGCAGGCCCGAGCCTTCGGTGGCGGCGAGCGCCTGCGGCACCAGCCGGGCGACGAAGCGCGACAGCCCGTCGGCGCGCCGGCTGTCGGCGAGCCAGTCGGCGACGAGCAGAGCGAAATCCATCTGCCGCAGCTTCTCGCGCACCGGGCCGGGGGCGAGGAAATTGGCCTCGATGAAGCGGCCGAGATTGTCGGCGATGCGGTCCTTGTTGCGGGGGATGATGGCGGTGTGCGGGATGGGCAGGCCGAGCGGCCGGCGAAACAGCGCGACGACGGCGTACCAGTCGGCGAGGCCGCCGATCGCCGCGGCTTCAGCGAAGGCGGCCAGGTAGGCAAAGGCCGGGTAGGCTTCCTGAAGCGAGCGCGCCGTCAGGAACACCGCCACGCACAGCGCCAGCGCCAGCGTGGCGACGGCCTTGGTGCGGCGCAGGGAAATGAGCTTGGCGTGCTCGTCGTCCGCCTGCGCCAGCGCCGCCGGCCCATTGGGGGAAGCAGCCTTCATCGCCTGTCCTTTCGCGCGCTATCGATTCCCGATCCGCAATGTGGGGATCGCGGCCGGATTCGTCACGTGAAAGACGGCGTCGGTCAGGCGATGACGGCGGCCGCCAGCGAGAACAGCCCCGCGCCCGGCCGCGCCGGCAGCGGCGCCGCCGGCTCGAGCTCGATCAGGCCGACCGTCTCGCCATGGTCGAATCGCAGCCTGGCGTTGAAGCTGCGGGCGAGCCGCTTCATCGGTTCGTTCTGCGGGTGGGTGGTGACGAGCAGCCGCTCGTAGCCGAACGCCCGGGCGCTCTCGATCAGCCGCGCGAAGAGAAGGCGGCCGAGCCCGCGGCGCTGCAGATGCCGCTCGACGCTGAAGGCGATCTCGCCCGTCGGCTCCGCATCCTCGGGCCGCTCATGCAGCTCCGCCGCACCGAGAATCTCGGTGCCGTCGACATAGCCGATGACGATGGTGCCGTCGTTGAAGCAGCGTTCGGCATAGGACGCGACGAAGGTGTCGCTGGTCGGGCCGTTGAAGCGATCGCGGCGGCTGTCGGCGTCGAGGCGCAGCAGATGCGCCTTGAACTGCGGCAGTTCAGAATGTCTGAGCAGCCTGATCCTCCCCCTCAGAGGCACGGCTGCACCGTTCGCTTGTTCCTGCATGTCGCACTCCTCGTGGGTCCTCCCCGAGTCGTAGCAACTCGACACGGCGTTATATTGTGCATTGCAACATGAAATGCAAGGACTTCGCGATCCCGTGACCGCGTCGCGATGGCGCATGGCTCCGGACGGCCGGGTACAATAAGTTGAAAAGAAAACTCCAGATTTCTTGCATTCTTCTCTGGAATTGTTCTAAGGTATGCGCCATATTGCAGGGGCACTCCGGAATCCGAAAGGCATGTCATGCGCCTCACTCGCCAGACCAACTACGCGATCCGCATTCTGATGTATTGCGCGGCCAATGAGGGCCGTCTCAGCCGCATCCCTGAGATCGCGGCCGCCTATTCGGTGTCGGAGCTCTTCCTCTTCAAGATTCTCCAGCCGCTGGTCGAGCACAAGCTCGTCGAGACCGTGCGCGGCCGCAACGGCGGCGTGCGCATCGGCAAGCCGGCCACCGAGATCACGCTGTTCGACGTCGTGCGCGTGACCGAGGAGAATTTCGCCATGGCCGAATGCTTCGAGAAGGACTCGACCGACTGCCCGCTGATCGAATCGTGCTCGCTCAACGAGGCCCTGCGCAAGGCGCTGGGCGCGTTCTTCGACGTGCTCGAAGGCTACACGATCCACGACCTGATCAAGGCGCGGCCGCAGATGCGCGACCTCCTCGGCCTGAACGATATCGTCCGGCCGCAGACGATGGCGAGCTGAGGCAGGACACCCTTTCCTTCTCCGACCGACAGGAACGCCGCTCCGGCCGCAGAGGCCGTGGGCGGCGAGCATCCCGCATTCTTTTCCCGGCAGTCGCGACGGAGCCTTGGTCCCGCCTGCCGCTCATCGCGGCGTGATGTCGTGAGGACAAGGTTCGCCCTACCCTAACAGCATGACTATTGCCGACTATCTCCGTCGGCAACGGCGGCGAAGCGAATTGCCGTGAGACGCGAAAGCGATGGAGAAAGTGGAAAATCCGCGAATGGGGGCAAGACCGCACCCGAAACCCGCACTTTTCCCATTCCTCGCGGAGCCGATGAGCGAAGCAAGCCTTGGCGGGAGGGGAAACCTGGTGGGCGATGACGGACTCGAACCGCCGACATCTTCGGTGTAAACGAAGCGCTCTACCAACTGAGCTAATCGCCCTCGGGACCGGACGTTTAAGCGCGGCTCCCCCGTTAGGCAAGCGGAATTGCGGCGCGGGCGCCGCCGCTCCACACGTCCGCAACGCGGCATTTACGGGGTTTCCGAAGCGTCGGGCAGCGCCTTCGGCCGCGTTTCCCCAACATCGTCACGATCGTTTCAAAATCGGTGCCGGGCGCGCTTGACACCACAGGCAGAACCGCCTAATTCACGCCCACGAAACGCGCCGCCGAGGTGGTGCGCCAATGCGCGGGTGTAGCTCAGTCGGTTAGAGTGCCGGCCTGTCACGCCGGAGGTCGCGGGTTCGAGCCCCGTCACTCGCGCCATTTCTTCCAACAGCTTGCAGACTTTTCCTGATCCGGTGCGTGAGATTTGCGCGTTGGCGGAATGCGTGCCGTGCCTCGCTGGAACCCTTCGGCGAGATCACACACACCTCCTCGGCTCTCAGGTTTCCAGAAGCCGGCTCGTTCGCCTCGGATCTCGGTCTCGCCGTGCGTGAACGATGCAGCGGGCGCCAAGCGGCGCAGCCGGCGTCAGAGCGCCTCGACCAGCGCCACGGCGGCGTCGAACTCCTTGCGGCGCGCGGCCCGGCGGGTCGCAGCTTCCGAGTCGACTCCCCATCGCTCGTTGTTCCAGTCCTCGTCGACATGGGCGGCGGTCCATGCCTCGTCGGCGGTCAGCGCCCCTGCCTCCACGGCGAGCGACAGAAGCGCCGATCCGGTCAGCGTAGTCATGACATGGAGGGCGGAAAGCCGGAACGGCTCCTGCCGCCGCTTCAGCCACAGGCCCACGGCCGCCACCGATTCGCGCGGCTGCTCGACATGGACGACGCCCTCGGCAAGGAAGAAGCGGGCGCCGAGTGCCGAGCGCACCCAGTCGAGCACGGGGTCCCATGCCTCGGCCTGGCGGGCGACCAGTTCCTCGGGCGCGTCGGCGCGGTAGCACAGGAGGTCGGAGGCGGAGAACCGCATCACGTCCTCGAGCACGGCCTGCGTGTCCGGGGCGACGCCGTCTATCGCCGTGTTGACCAGCCGCAGCACCGGCATCGACACCGGGTCGATCGTCTCCGCTTGCGCGGCGCACTCTGCGGCGACCAGCGCGGCGGCGGCCGCGCTCGGCAGCGCCAGCAGCGCCCTGCCCCGCGTGCGCACGGGCTTGCCGTCGAGCCGGACGGCAAAGCCTTCCGCGGTCTCGACCGCCTCGGCCGCCGCGTAGAATCGCTTCGGCAGGGCCTGGCGCATCTGGTTCTGCGCCCGCCGCACCGGGTCGGGATCGGACAGCAGCTTGCCTGTCTCGAGGTCGTTCAGAAGGTCGCGCAATGGCTTTCCCTTTCGCTATCGGGCTTGCGGCATCAGCCGGGCAGGGTCCGCCGGACCGGCCTGTTGACGAGCAGAAGCCCTGCCGCAATCAGCCCCAGCGCGGCGAAGATGCGCGGGCTCAGCGGCTCGTGGAGCAGCACCCCGCCGAGTATGACGCCGAAGGCGGGCGTCAGGAAGGCGAAGCTCGACAGGCCCGACGCGGGGTAGCGCCGCATCAGCCAGAACCAGAGCACGAAGGTGAAGCCGACGACGTAGGCCGCCTGGAAGACGATCGACGCGGTGGCGAGCGGCGTGACCTCGCGCAGCAGCGGGCCGGCGAGCGGCACCAGCGGGGCGACGAAGAACGCCGAGGCGACGAGCTGGTAGAGGAGCGTCTTCTCCGCGCTGGCCTGCGACAGCCGCGTTCCCTTGATGATGAGCGTGGTCGCAGCCCACAGCGCGCCCGCGGCAAGGCATAGCATGTCGCCGACGATCGCCTGCGGGCCCGGCAGGCTGAGCTTGTCGGAGAAGATCAGCACCACGCCCCCGAAGGCGAGGACGAGGCCGGCGAGCTTGAGCGGCGTGAACCGCTCGCCGAGCAGGAAATGCCCGCCGATGAGCACCCAGAACGGCATGGTGTTGATCATCAGCGCGCCGCGCGCCGCGCTGGTGTAGTCGAGGCCGACGAAGATCAGCGCGAACTCGAGCCCGAACAGCACCCCGGCGGCGATGCCCGGCAGCAGCGTCCCGTCACGCTGGAAAAGCTGGATGCCGCGCCAGCGGCACCACAGGAACACCAGCACGCCGCCCAGCGCCGAGCGCAGCAGCACGGTGAAGATCGGGTTGTAGCCGACGTTCGAGACCTTGATCGCGACCTGATTCAGGCCCCACGAGAAGGTGAGCAGCAGCATCATGGCCGCGGCGAAGGCGTCGAGCGCCTGCCTGTTCGTGTCCGGCACGGCGTTCAGGCCCCTTCCTCGGCGGTCGCCTCGTCGAAGCCGAGCAGGTTCCAGCTCTGGCGCATGTGCGGCGGCAGCGGCGCGGTGACGTCGATCACCCCGCCCTGCGGGTGCGGGATGACGATCCGGCGCGCATGGAGGTGCAGCCGGTTCTGGATGCCGCCGGGAAACTCCCAGTTGATATCGGCCTCGAAATATTTCGGGTCGCCGATGATCGGGCAACCCATATGCGCGGCATGGACGCGCAGCTGGTGCGTCCGGCCGGTGTAGGACTCCATCTCAAGCCACGAGAGCGATTGCCCGGCCTGGTCGATGATCCGGTAGTTGGAGACGGCGTGGTCCGCCCCCTCCTCCCCGTGGCGGGCGACGCGCATGCGGTCGCCGTCGGGCGTCGGCTCCTTGACCAGCCAGGTCGAGATGCGGTCCTCGCGCTTCTTCGGCACGCCCTTGACCAGCGCCCAGTAGGTCTTCTTGGCGTCGCGGCCGCGGAACACCTCGGCGAGCTTCATCGCGGCCAAGCGCGAGCGCGCGACGACGAGGACGCCCGACGTGTCGCGGTCGAGCCGGGGGACGAGCCGCGGCTTCTCGCCCTTCTTGTTGCGGAACGCCTCGAGCATGCCGTCGACATGGCGCGCGACGCCCGAGCCGCCCTGCACCGCCAGCCCCGCCGGCTTGTTGAAGACGAAGACGGCCGGATCCTCGTGGATCAGCATGCGCGACAGCACCTCGCCGTCGCCCTCGCCGCGCATCGTCTTCGCGGTCAGCGGCACGTCGCTCTTGCGGTCGGTCGCGAGCGGCGGCACGCGGATCACCTGACCGGGCTCGATGCGCGTATCCGCCTTGGCGCGGCCGCCGTCGACGCGCACCTGGCCCGAGCGCAGCAGCTTCTGCAACGGGCCGAAACCCAGCCCGGGATAATGGACCTTGAACCAGCGGTCGAGCCGCATGCCCGCCTCGCCGGCCTCGACCGTTATCTGTTCCACGCCTGCCATGGTCTGCCACTCACGCTTCTTCGCGCAGGCCAGATAGCATCAGGCCAGGCTTTTCGCGAGCCACATTCCGAGAAACAGCGCCGCGATGGAAAGAACGACGCTCGCCGCGACATAGCCGAACGCCTGCGCCAGGGCGCCGCGCTGGGAGAGCACCGCGAAGTCGAGCGAGAACGCCGAGAACGTGGTGTAGCCGCCGAGGATGCCCGTGGCCACGAACAGCCGCAGCTCGGCGGAGCCGCCGAAGCGGCGCGCCAGCAGCTCGACGAACACGCCCATGAGGAAGCAGCCGACGAGGTTGACCGTCAGCGTGCCCCACGGAAAGGCGGGACCGAGCAGGCGGAGCGCCGCCAGATTGGTGAGATGCCGGAGGCCGGAACCCAGCGCACCGCCGACCGCGACGAGAAGAAGATGATACATGCTCTGTCCCGAACCCCGCTACCTGCCCTGCCGCTCGCGCCTCAGCTTCGCCCACCATTCGAGCCGCTTGCGGATCTCACGCTCGAAGCCGCGGTCGGGCGGATCATAGAAGGCCTGCCGTCCGAGCGCCTCGGGAAAGTAGTCCTGCCCGGAAAAGGCGTCCGGCTCGTCGTGGTCGTAGCGATAGCCCTCGCCGTAGCCTTCCGACTTCATCAGCTTGGTCGGCGCGTTGAGGATGTGCCGCGGCGGCGCGAGCGAACCGTGTTCCTTGGCCGTGCGGGTCGCCGCCTTGAACGCGGTGTAGAGCGCGTTCGACTTCGGCGCGGTGGCGAGGTAGACGCAGGCCTGCGCCAGCGCCAGCTCGCCCTCGGGAGAGCCGAGGAAGTCGTAGGCGTCCTTGGCGGCGTTGGCGATCGCCAGCCCCTGCGGATCGGCAAGCCCGATGTCCTCGACCGCCATGCGCACCAGCCGGCGGCCGATGAACAGCGGGTCCTCGCCCGCGTCGAACATGCGCGCGAGATAGTAGAGCGCCGCGTCCGGGTCCGACCCGCGCACGGATTTGTGCAGGGCCGAGATCAGGTTGTAGTGGCCGTCCTGGCCCGTGTCGTAGATCGGCGCGCGGCGCTGGACGATCTCCTGCAGCCCCTCCGCGTCGAAGACCTCGCCCTCGCCCGCCGCCCGCCACACCACCTCCGCCAGCGTCAGCGAGGCGCGGC
>JAEZXF010000181.1 GCA_023419995.1 Pseudomonadota bacterium
CTGGGGCGCGCCTCTCGGGGCCCCGGGGGGCCGGGGGCGGCCGCCGGCCGGCTACTGGCAGAAGATCCAGGCCGTGCTCGACAAGTACGACATCCTGCTCGTCGCCGACGAGGTGGTGACGGGCTTCGGCCGGCTCGGCACGATGTTCGGCTCCGACCATTACGGGATGAAGCCCGACCTCATCACCATCGCCAAGGGCCTGACCTCAGCCTATGCGCCGCTCTCCGGTGTCATCGTCGGCGAAAAGATGTGGAACGTGCTGGTCGAGGGGTCGGACAGGCTCGGCGCGATCGGCCATGGCTGGCCCTATTCGGCGCATCCGATCTGCGCGGCGGCAGGCGTCGCCAATCTGGAGCTGATCGACAGGCTGGATCTGGTGAGGAACGCGGGCAAGACCGGCGCCTACTTCCGCACGGCGCTCGCCGAGGCCGTCGCCGGCCACAGGCATGTCGGCGAGGTGCGCGGCGACGGCATGATGGCGGCCGTCGAGTTCGTCGAGGACAGGGACGACCGCGTGTTCTTCGAGGCCTCGCGCAAGATCGGGCCGCGGATCTCGGCCGCCCTGCTCGAACGCGGCGTCATCGGCCGCGCCATGCCGCAGGGCGACATCCTCGGCTTCGCCCCGCCGCTGTGCCTGACCCGCGAGGAAGCAGACATCGTGGTGGAGAAGACCGCCGACGCGATCGCCAGCGTTCTCGACGCCCTGTGATCCTTCTCCGCAGCGATGCGGATCGCGGACCGGGGGCGGCGACGCCCCCGGTTTGCCGTTTCGGGCCCGCCCCGGTGGCTGGACCTGAGGTTCGGCGGCCGATAGCATGGCCGTGCAACGGAAGGACGCCAGGGGGAGGGACGCCGGGATGGGCAGTGAGAAGATGAAGTTTCCCGATCCGATCAAGCCGGTTCGCCTGACCATAGACGGCAGGAAGCGGTCCTTCGACATCGACGATCCCGACCTGCCGGACTGGGTGACGCAGAACGAGCTTTCCGCCGGCGGCTACCCCTACGACAAGCGCATGAAGAGCAAGGACTACGAGCACCGGCTCGAGCTCTACCAGATGGAACTGGTCAAGCTGCAATACTGGCTGCAGAAGACCGGCGAGCGCGTGATGGTCCTGTTCGAGGGCCGGGACGCGGCCGGCAAGGGCGGCACCATCTTCGTCACGCGCCAATACATGAACCCGCGCACCGCCCGCAACGTGGCGCTGACCAAGCCGACCGAGACCGAGAGCGGGCAATGGTATTTCCAGCGTTACGTCTCGCATTTCCCGACGGCGGGCGAATTCGTGACCTTCGACCGCTCCTGGTACAACCGCGCCGGCGTCGAACCGGTGATGGGCTTCTGCACGCCGCAGCAGCACGAACTCTTCCTCGAGCAAGCGCCGCATTTCGAGAAAGGTCTCGTGGCGGACGGCATCCGGCTGTTCAAGTTCTGGCTGGCGATCGGCCAGGAAACGCAGCTGAAGCGCTTCCATGACAGGCGACACAGCCCGCTGAAAATGTGGAAGTTCTCGCCTATGGACGTGGCGGGCATCAGGAAATGGGACGACTACACCGAGGCGCGCGATGTGATGTTTGCACGCACGCACAGCGCGCACGCACCGTGGACGGTGGTGCTCGCCAACGACAAGCGCCGCGCGCGGCTGGCCGTCATCCGCCGCCTCCTGCTTTCGATCCCCTATGACGGCCGCGACATGGACGTCGTCGGCGAGGAAGACCCCAACGTTATCTCGGAGCCGACGGCGGCCATCCGCTGACGGTCGCCCGCCACGAGTCGGGAGCCGATCCTGTGGCAGGGAGTCGCACAAGGCGACGACGCCCGAAAGCTGCAAAAATTTTGACATACTGATCCTGTTTCTGCTTTCGTCACGCCCGGACGATCAAGCACGCCTCGCGGACAGCGGGGGCCAATGACAAGGGAATGCTCATGCGCACCGTGACAGGGATGCTTTCCGCGCTTCTGATGGCCGCGAGCCTGGCGCTTTCCTCGGGTGCGGCGATGGCCGCCGACGACGAAGGCAAGATCAAGCGCGTGGATCGCGAGGCGCTGACGATCACGCTCGACAACGGCAACACCTACAAGCTTTCCGGCGAGTTCGACGTCGAGGCGCTCGAGGAAGGCGTCGAGGTGGTGCTGGCCTACGACACGGTCGGCGGCGAGAAGCTCGTCACCGACCTCGTCATCTACGAGTAGGCCCTGCGCCCGCCCGTCGTCCTCAGACCCATTCCAGCACACGCCCGGAAAACCGCAGGACCCGGTCCTGCGGAATGGACAGCACCGCGGCCTCGTTCGGCTCCAGCGTGCCGGTCAGCATGAACACGGCGCGCATCACGCCGCCATGGGTGACGCAGACCGCGTCGCCGTTCGCGCCGTCGAGCCACGGCCTCACCCGCTCGGCGAGTTGGGCGTAGCTTTCAGCCCCTTCGCCCGGCGGCACGAAAGTCCACTTGTCGGCCTGGCGCCTGGCGAAGCAGCCGGGGTCGACCGCCTCCAGCTCGGCGAAGGTGCGACCCTGCCAGTCGCCGAAGTTCACCTCCACCAGCCGCGGATCGGTCCGGTAGCCGGACGGCGACAGCCCCATCGCGGCGCGCAGCCGCTCCATCGTCTCGCGCGTCCGCAGCATGGGGCTGGAGACGAAGTCGAACGCCGCCGGGTCGGGGATCAGCCTCGCCAGCGTGCGGCCGTTGGCGCTCGCCTGCGCGCGGCCGGTATCGTTGAGGTCGGTGTCCGCCTGTCCCTGAAGGCGCGCCTCGGCGTTCCAGTCGGTCTCGCCGTGGCGCACGAAGTAGACGGTCGGCCCGCTCATTCCTCGCCAGTCATTCCTTGACGGTGGTGATGTCCGGCGCGTCGACGGCCTTCATGCCGACGACGTGGTAGCCGGCATCGACGTGGTGCACCTCGCCGGTGACGCCGCGCGACAGGTCGGAAAGGAGGTAGAGGCCCGAGCCGCCGACCTCCTCGATGGAGACCGTCTTCTTCAAGGGCGCGTTGTATTCGTTCCACTTGAGGATGTAGCGGAAATCGCCGATGCCGGAGGCGGCGAGCGTCTTGATCGGGCCGGCCGAGATGGCGTTGACGCGGATGCCCTTGCCCCCCAGATCGACGGCGAGATAGCGCACGCTCGCCTCAAGCGCCGCCTTGGCCACGCCCATGACGTTGTAGTGCGGCATCACCTTCTCGGCGCCGTAATAGGTCAGCGTCAGCAGCGAGGCGTTGTCGGCGAGCATCGCCTCGGCACGCCTGGCGACCGCGGTGAAGGAGTAGACGGAGATGTCCATCGTGCGCAGGAAATTGTCGCGCGTGGTGTCGACATAGCGACCGTCGAGCTCGTCCTTGGCGGAGAAGGCGATGGCATGGACGAGGAAGTCGAGCTTGCCCCACTTCTTCTCCAGCCCCTCGAACACCGCGTCGACGCTTGCCATGTCGGTGACGTCGCAGTCGCCGGCGATGTGGGCGCCGAGCTCGGCGGCCAGCGGCTCGACGCGCTTGCGGAAGGCGTCGCCCTGATAGGTCAGCGCAAGCTCCGCGCCCTGATCCGCGCACGCTTTCGCAATGCCCCAGGCAATGGACCTGTTGTTGGCCACGCCCATGATGAGCCCGCGCTTGCCTGCCAGAAGACCGTTTCCTGCCGCCATGTGACGATTCTCCGCATCATCCCCGCATGGCAGCCGTATCGCACAGCCGGTTTCCGGCTTCAAGGCGGCAGGCGTCAGGCGCGGGCCGGGCGTTCCTTGCGCATCAGCGCCTCGAGCTCGGCGTCGCCGCCTTCCGGCAGCATCAGGCGGACATGGGCGTAGAGGTCGCCGTGGCCGCCAGACTTCAGCGGCAGGCCCTTGCCCTTGAGCCTGAGCTTGCGGTCCGAGCTCGACCAGGCGGGAACGGCGACGGCAAGCCGGCCGTAGGGCGTCTCGACCGGCACCTTCGCGCCGAGCACCGCATCGGCGAGCGGCACGGGCACGTCGACATGCAGGTCGCGCCCCTCGACCCGATAGAGCGGATGCGACCGGAAGCGGACCTTGACCAGCGCGTCGCCCGGCTGGCCGCCGAGCGGCGAAGGCTGGCCCTGCCCCTTGAGGCGGATGGTCTGGCCGTCCTCGACGAAGGCGGGAAGCTTGATGCCGACCTTGCGGCCGTCCGGAAACAGCGCCGCCACCTTCTCGGCCCGCGCCGCCTCCTCGATGGTGACGTCGAGCATGACGTTGAGGTCGCTGCCGGACATGCCGGCCGCCTGCGCCCGCGCGCCCGCGCCGCCTGCAGCGCCGGGGCCGCGCCGGAACGACTGGCCGAACAGCTCGCTGAAGATGTCGCCCGCGTCGAAGGCCTCGCCGCCCGGCCCACCGGAACGAAACTCGAAATGGGTAGCGCCCGGCCCGGCCCGGCCGCCGGCGCGCCGGAACGCGGCAAACGGATCGCCGCCGCCGGCGCCGCCCTCGAAGCCGGCGAATCGCGGCTTGCCGGCGGCATCGATCTCCCCGCGGTCGAACTGGCCGCGCTTCTGCTCGTCGCCGACCACCTCGTAGGCCTGGTTGATCTCGGCGAAGCGGTCCTTCGCCTTGGGATCGTCCGGATTCTGGTCCGGGTGGTACTTCTTGGCGAGCTTGCGGAACGCGGACTTGATGTCCTTCGCCGAAGCGTTCTTCGCTACGCCCAAGACGTCATAGGGATCGCGCATCTGTCCTGCCTGCCGGAAAAGGATTCTGGTGTCGACGCTAATATGCGTTCGCCTAGGAAGAAATTCCAGTATCGCCGGGCTATTCGACGCGGTTGAAGCCGGTCATCAGCCAGATTTTCGCCGGGCCGAGGCAGGTCTCGCCGCGATACATGTGCACGCCCTCGAAGCTCTCGCGCGAGGCGGTGAAGCGGCGGCACAGCCGGTTGCCGTCCTGCCGCTCGCTGATCTGGCTGATCGCGCCGCGCGAGCCGGTGCTGGCATTGGCCCAGCCGAGCCCGCTGTCGCCGACCTCGTCGACGATGGCCGAGGTGACGGCGTTGCGGATCGTCTCCTCGTCGGACATCGCCACGGGGTCGGGCGGAGGAGGAGGCTTGCGCGAGATCGCGCCGGTCAGCACCGAACGGTCGGGAATGGCGTCCTCGATCGAGAAGCCTCCGGCGCCGCAACCGGCGAGCGCCAGAGCGGACGCAAGGCTGAGCCATACGAAAACCACCCTGCCCCAGCCGGCAAAAGCTTGCGCCCGACGCGCCAATCGGCAATCTCCGGTCGATACCATAGCATGCAAGGGTGCCATGATGACCGATACAGGGTTAACGGAGAGTGACTTCACCGAGAGCGCGGAGCCTTATGCCCTGTTCGCGCGCTGGCTGGCGGACGCGACCGCGTCGGAGCTCAACGACCCGAACGCGCTGGCGCTGGCGACGGTCGACGCCGGCGGCATGCCCAACGTGCGCATGGTGCTGCTGAAGGATTTCGACGAGCACGGCTTCGTCTTCTACACCAACTACGAGAGCGCCAAGGGCCGCGAGGTGCTGGGCGCGATGAAGGCGGCGATGTGCTTCCACTGGAAGAGCCTGCGCCGGCAGGTCAGGGTGCGCGGCCCGGTCGAGACGGTGAGCGACGCCGAGGCCGATGCCTACTACGCCTCGCGCCCGCGCGGCAGCCGCATCGGCGCCTGGGCCTCGAAGCAGTCGCGCCCGCTCGAGGGCCGCTTCGCGCTGGAGAAGGCGGTGGCCGAGTACACCGCCCGCTACGCCATCGGCGAGATCCCCCGCCCGCCCTACTGGTCCGGCTTCCGCATCCGGCCGGTCTCGATCGAGTTCTGGCACGACCGCCCCTTCCGCCTGCACGACCGGGTGATGTTCGAGGCCGATGGCGACAACTGGAAGAAGACGCGGCTCTATCCGTGAGGCATCGCGCCGCCCCTCCCTGCCTGCCGGCATCCTCTCCCCGTGAACGGGGAGAGGAGAGATGGCCGCAACGCTGCCGCCTCCACTTCTCCCCGGTCACGGGAAGAAGGTGCCCGAAGGGCGGATGAGGGGCGCCGCCACCGGCCAACCACGTGCCTTCCCCATCGATAGAATATCCGTACATTGACGGCGTTCTTCGACCGTGGAGCCAGAAGACCATGGGCACGATGGAAGCGAAAACGCGGGCGCTGTTCGAGGATTACAGCCGGCGCAGCGATGCGGCGCTGCGCGATCCGGCAGGCGCCGGCGTCGATGCGCTCGCCGATGCCTTCGCCGATCATTTCGTCGGCTCGAACCCCCTCGGCATCGCCGGCGGCGCGAAAGACGCGTCGTTCCCGGCCGTCCTGAAGAAGGGTTTCGAGGCCTATCGCGCAATGGGCGGGACGCGCTTCGAGATCGTCCATATCGAGGTGGAGGAGCTTGACGGCTTCCATGCGCTCGTCCGGGCCGACTGGGAGTTCGACTACGTCCGCCCGCGCGACGGCGCGATGGGCACCATCGCGTTCCGGAACATCTATTTCGTCAGCTTCGCCGGCGGGGAACCGAAGATCTTCGCCTGGATCACGCCGGACGAGGCACAGGCGATGAAGGACCACGGGCTGGCCTGACGGCGGCCCGGCGGCCGAAGGCGGGCCACTTTCTCCGGCTCTCCGGAGGGACTACCCGAACCTCCGGGCGCTCGATTCTCCTTGAGACGGCCCCCGGACGTTCCGATCCGCCCACGGGCGGACCAGGCTCTCGCCGTTCGTCGCTCGAAAAGCCGAATCATTGGCTTCTCGTCCGCCACACGGATCGCCCCTCACCCCTTCTTGCGGTTCATGAAGGCGATGAAGGCATTGCGCGCCTCGTCGGAGGACAGCCGCGCGCGGAACTGCTCGCCCTCGGCCCGGATGCGTTCGACGAGCGCGGCGCGGTCGCCGAGCATGAAGTCGCGGGCGATCTTCAGCGCCTGCGGCGGCGTCCGGGCGATGCGCTGCGCGGCCGCGAGCGCGGCCGCTTCGAGCTCGCCCTCCGCCACGACGTCGTAGATCAGGCCGGCGGCCCTGGCC
>JAEZXF010000015.1 GCA_023419995.1 Pseudomonadota bacterium
TTCCTCGAGGCCGGCGGCGGCGATCGCTTGGCTCATGGCGACGTGGTTCCACGCCCCGCCCTTGTGCAGGAAGCGCATGGCGCGGCGGTCGACCAGCTCGGCGGGGTCCAGCGTCGGCGCACCCCACACCTGGCAGCGGAAGCCGTGTTCGGCGAAATCCGGCGAGAAGGTGATGCCCGACTTCGCCTCGCGGAGCGATGCCTGCACCTCGTCGGCGTCGTTGCCGATCGAGGAGACGATGCCCAGACCCGTGACGACTACCCGTCTCATATGCGTTCCCTCGTCAGTGTTATCGGTCGCGGCCGGCTCAGGCGGCGCTCTGCTTCGACAGGCCAACCCGGAGGTCGGTCGCGGTGTAGATCTGCTCGCCGTCGGCCTTGAGCCAGCCGTCGGCGGTGCCCAGCACGAGGCGGCCGCGCATGACGCGCTTGAAGTCGACGCCGTACTCGACCTTTTTCACCGAGGGGGTGACCATGCCCTTGAACTTGACCTCGCCGGTCGACAGCGCCATGCCCTTGCCCGGCTCGCCGAGCCAGCCGAGGAAGAAGCCCGTCATCTGCCACAGCGCGTCGAGGCCGAGGCAGCCGGGCATGATCGGGTTGCCGATGAAGTGGCAGGGGAAGAACCACAGGTCCGGCTTGATGTCGAGCTCGGCGCGGATGAAGCCCTTGTCGAACGCGCCGCCGGTCTCGCTGATCTCGGTGATGCGGTCGAACATCAGCATCGGCGGCGCGGGAAGCTGCGCGTTGCCGGGGCCGAACAACTCGCCGCGCCCGCAGGCCAGCAGATCCTCGTAGTCGTAGCTCGATTTCCTCTCGGCCATGTCTCTTCCCGTTCCCCCTGCGGCGCGCCGCGTTCGTGTCGGTTGCGGCCGTCGCGGCCGCGCTTTGCCGCATCCCCTATCACAGACCGTTTCTGGCTGGAAACAGCCGGCGCGTGTTTGCGTGCGTCCCTCCGGCGCATTGTGGCGCTATTGATCGCATATTCGCTACAGAATATATGTTGAAAAGGTGCAGTGTGGCCATTTCACGCTTTGTGCCGGCAAAACGGCAAGGGAAGCGCGGCGACTTGATGGAAACAGAGCTCAGACAGGACGACGAACTGGAAATTCGCGTGCGCGAGGCGGGCCTGCGCCCGACGCGGCAGCGAATCGCGCTCGCCGAGCTCCTGTTCGCCAAGGGCGACCGCCACCTCTCGGCCGAGGAGCTGCACGAGGAAGCGCTCACCGCCGGCGTCGCCGTCTCGCTCGCCACCGTCTACAACACCCTCCACCAGTTCACCGAGGCCGGCCTGCTGCGCATCCTCGCGCTCGAGGGGTCCCGCACCTATTTCGACACCAACACCTCGGACCATCACCATTTCTTCATCGAGGGCGAGAACCGCGTCGTCGACATCGAGGCCGCCCCGGTCACCGTGCACAACCTGCCCGAGCCGCCCGAGGGGATGGAGATCGTCAACGTCGACATCATCGTGCGGCTGCGGCCGAAGAAGACCCGGCACGGCTGAGCCGGCCCGACGATCGGGCCCGGGATACGGCACACGCGGATTTTCGTGACGCGCCTCCCGTCCCCGCTTTCGCGTATGGCATTGCCCCGAAGTCGGCTTCCGGCTCGGCCTGCCCGCCTCAGTATCCCGCCTTCCTGTCGACCAGATTGTCGAGCGGCGCGCCGCGCTCGAAGCGCGCGAGCTGCTCCAGCATCAGCGGCGCCAGATGCTCGGGATCCGAGGCCGCCGCCGCGTGGGGCGTCACGAAGACCCCGGGATGCGACCACAGAGGGCTTTCGTGCGGCAGCGGCTCCCTCTCGAACACGTCGAGGCTCGCTTCCTTCAGCGTGCCGTCCTCCAGCGCGCGCAGGATGTCGGCTTCCCTCTGCAGCTTGCCGCGCCCGGCATTGACCAGCACCGCGCCGCCCAGCGCGTTGTCGCGGCGCAGGCCGCGCAGGAGGTCGTAGCCGACGATGCCCTCGGTCGCCGGCGTGTGCGGCAGGAGCACGACGAGGATGTCGGTTGCGGCGAGGAAATCCGCGAGCCCGCCCTCGCCGTGGAAGGTCGTCACCCCCTCGACCGCGCCGGGGGTGCGCGTCCAGCCGTTGACGGCGAAGCCGAGCGCCAGCAGCGCCTTCGCCGCGGCGCGGCCGAGCTGGCCGAGGCCCATGATGCCGACCGCGACCCGCGCCGCCGTCTGCTGGTCGCGCTCGTGCCAGCGCCGTTCGGCCTGCTGCGCGCGATAGGCCATGCCCTGCCGGTGGTGGTCCATCACCCGCCACACCACGTATTCCGTCATGTGGGTGGAGAGGTTCTCCGCCACCACGCGCAGGATCGGCACCTCCGGCAGGTCGGGGTCGGCGAAGACGTGGTCGACGCCGGCGCCGGTGGAGATGACCAGTTTGAGGCCGGGCAGGCCGGAAAGCACGCCCGGCCGGTGCTTCCACACCACGGCGTAGTCGATGGAGGGGTCGGCGGGGAACGCGCGCTCCGTCACCACCTCGTAGCCCTGTTCTAGGAGTCGCCGCCAGTGGGCCACGTCCTGGCCGGTCAATGCGAGCAGGATGCGGCCGTGCGCGGGCTGGGACATGGCTTTGCCTCTCTTCGGGCTACTGGCTGACGACGCCCGCCGGCGCGGTCGCCATGTCGAAGGCGGCGGCGATCAGCGCCCGGGTGTAGTCGGTCTGCGGGTTCTCGAAGATCTGGGCGGAGGGGCCTTCCTCCACCACCTTGCCGCCGCGCATGACGACGACGTGGTTGGAGAGCGCCCGCACCACCTTGAGGTCGTGGCTGATGAACAGGTAGGCGAGCGAGTGCTTGCGCTGCAGCTCGCGCAGCAGGTCGACCACCTGCGCCTGCACGCTCATGTCGAGCGCCGAGGTCGGCTCGTCCAGCATCACGAAGCGCGGCTTCAGCACCATGGCGCGGGCGATGGCGATGCGCTGGCGCTGGCCGCCGGAGAACTCGTGCGGGTAGCGGAAGCGGGTCTCGGGGTCGAGGCCGACTTCCTTCAGCACGTCGACGACCATGGCGTCGCGCGCGTCGGCGTCGAGCTTCGGCTCGTGGATCCGCAGCCCCTCCTCGATGATCTCGGAGACGGACATGCGCGGGGAGAGCGAGCCGAACGGGTCCTGGAACACGATTTGCATCTCGCGCCGGAGCGGCCGCATCTCCTTGAACGAGTAGCGGTCTATGCGCCGGTCGCCGAGAACGATCTCGCCCTGCGACGAGATCATGCGCGACAGCGCCAGGCCGAGCGTGGTCTTGCCCGAGCCGGATTCGCCGACGATGCCGAGCGTCTGCCCTTCCTTCACCGTCAAGTCGACGCCGTCCACGGCCTTGACGGGGTCGACCGTGCGCCGGAAGAAGCCCTGCTTGATCGGGAACCAGACGCGGATGTTCTCGCCCGACAGCACCGTCTCGGCCTCGGGATTCGCGGCCGGCGGCTTGCCCTTCGGCTCGGCGGCGAGCAGGTGGCGGGTGTAGTCGTGCTGCGGGTTGGCGAAGATCTCGCTCGTCGGCCCGCTCTCGACGATCCTGCCCTTGGTCATCACGCAGACGCGGTCGGCGATGCGCCGCACGATGCCGAGGTCGTGGGTGATGAACAGCATCGACATGCGGTTGTTCTTCTTCAGCCCGGCGAGCAGCTCGAGGATCTGCGCCTGCACCGTGACGTCGAGCGCGGTGGTCGGCTCGTCGGCGATCAGCAGCTCCGGCTCGTTGGCGAGCGCCATGGCGATCATGACGCGCTGGCGCTGGCCGCCCGAAAGCTGGTGCGGGTAGGCGCCGAGCCGCTTTTCCGGCTCGCGGATACCGACCTCGTTCAGGAGCTCCAGCGTGCGGGCGCGGGCGGCGGCATCGCTCATGCCGCGGTGGATCTTCAGGATCTCGCCGATCTGCTTCTCGATCGAGTGGAGCGGATTGAGCGAGGTCATCGGCTCCTGGAAGATCATGGTGATCTTGTTGCCGCGCACCCGCCGGAGCGCCTTCTCGCCCCGGGCGAGCAGGTCGTCGCCGTCGAACAGGATCTGCCCCGAGGGGTGGCTCGCCGGCGGATAGGGCAGGAGCTTCAGCACGGAGAGCGCCGTCACCGACTTGCCGGAGCCAGATTCACCCACCAGCGCCACGGTCTCGCCCCTGGCGATGTCGAAGGAGACGTGGTCGACGGCGAGCGTCTCCCGGCCGCCCTGGGCGAAGGCGACGGAGAGATCGCGGACGGAGAGGAGGGGCGCGTCGCTCACCGGAACGTCTTCCTCGGGTCGACGGCGTCGCGGGTGGCCTCGCCGACGAAGATCAAGAGCGACAGCATGATCGACAGCGTCAGGAAGCCGGTGATGCCGAGCCACGGCGCGTTGAGGTTGCGCTGGCCCTGCCTGAGCAGCTCGCCGAGCGAGGCCGAGCCCGGCGGCAGGCCGAAGCCGAGGAAATCGAGCGAGGTCAGCGTCGTGATCGAACCGTTGAGGATGAAGGGCAGGAAGGTCAGCGTCGCCACCATGGCGTTGGGCAACAGGTGGCGGAACATGATCGTGCGGTTCGGCACGCCGAGCGAGCGGGCGGCGTTGACGTACTCGAAGTTGCGGGCGCGCAGGAACTCGGCCCGCACCACGCCGACGAAGGCCACCCACGAGAACAGCAGCATGATGCCGAGCAGGATGAAGAAGCCCGGCGGCAGCACGGCGGCGATGATGAGGATGAGGTAGAGGACGGGGATCGACGACCAGATCTCGATGAAGCGCTGGAAGAGGAGGTCGGTCCAGCCGCCGAAATAGCCCTGCACCGCGCCGGCCGACACGCCGATGGCGGCCGAGGCGAGCGTCAGGGTGAGGCCGAACAGCACCGAGATGCGGAAGCCGTAGATGACGCGGGCAAGCACGTCGCGCGCCTGGTCGTCGGTGCCGAGCCAGTTCCAGTTGCCGACGGTGCAGTTGGGGTCGTTCGCGCCCTGGGCGTAGCGCGAGCAGCGCGTCTCCCTGTCGTAGAGCCAGGACGGCTTGGCCGGCGCGGCCTCGGGGATGTCGTTGTTGACGGTGCGGTAGGAATAGCGGATCGGCGGCCAGACCACCCAGCCGTTGGCCTCGATCTCGTCCTGGATCACCGGGTCGCGATAGTCGGTGACGGCGAGGAAGCCGCCGAACTTCTCTTCCGGGTAGTCGACCAGCACCGGGAACAGGATCTCGCCCTGGTAGGTCGCGATCAGCGGCTTGTCGTTGGCGATCAGCTCGGCGAACAGCGACAGCACGAACAGGACGCCGAAGATCCACAGCGACCAGTAGCCGCGCCGGTTGGCCTTGAAGTTCTGCCAGCGCCGCTGGTTGAGCGGCGACAGCCACGGCCGCCTCGCGCGGTGGCGCACCATCTCGACCTCGCCCTTGAGCACGACCTCCGACATCTAGACGTCCCTCCGGTCGAAGTCGATGCGCGGGTCGATGAGCGTGTAGGTCAGGTCCGAGACGAGGCTGACGACGAGGCCGATCAGCGAGAAGATGAAGAGGTTGGCGAACACCACCGGATAGTCGCGGTCGAGCACCGAGCGGTAGCCGAGCAGGCCCAGCCCGTCGAGCGAGAAGATGTTCTCGATCAGGAGCGAGCCGGTGAAGAAGGCCGAGATGAACGCGCCGGGAAAGCCGGCGATGATGATGAGCATCGCGTTGCGGAAGACGTGGCCGTAGAGCACCTGCCGCTCCGACAGGCCCTTGGCGCGCGCCGTCACCACGTACTGCTTGCGGATCTCGTCGAGGAACGAGTTTTTGGTCAGGAGCGTCGTGGTGGCGAAGGCCGACAGCACCATCGCGGTCAGCGGCAGCGTCAGGTGCCAGAAATAGTCGAGGATGCGCTCGGGCCACGACAGCTGGTGCCAGTTCTCCGAGGTCAGCCCGCGCAGCGGGAACCAGTCGAGGAACGAGCCGCCGGCGAACAGCACCATCAGGAGGATCGCGAACAGGAAGCCCGGAATGGCGTAGCCGACGATGACGATGCCGCTCGTCCACACGTCGAAGGCCGAGCCGTCCTTGACCGCCTTGCGGATGCCGAGCGGGATCGAGATCGCGTAGGAGATGAAGGTGATCCACAGCCCGAGCGAGATCGACACCGGCATCTTCTCGAGGATCAGGTCGACCACGGAGATGTCGCGGAAGAAGCTCTCGCCGAAATCGAAGCGCATGTAGTCCCAGATCATGCCGAAGAACCGCTCGAGCGGCGGCTTGTCGAAGCCGAACTGCTGCTCGAGCTTGGCGATGAAGGCGGGGTCCAGCCCCTGCGCACCGCGATACTTGAACTCCCCGCCCTGGTCGAAGCTGCCGCCGATGTCGGCGCCGCCGCCGGAGATGCGGTCCATCGAGCCGCCTTCGCCGGAAATGCGCGCCAGCACCTGCTCGACCGGGCCGCCCGGCGCGAACTGGATGACGATGAAGGAGATCGCCATGATCCCGAACAGGGTCGGGATCATCAGCAGGAGGCGGCGCAGGATATAGGCACCCATCAGCCGGCCTCTCCGGTGCGCGAGGTCTGGTTGATGTCAGGCTCTCCCAATCGCTTTCGCCTTGTCCGCATCGTACCACCACAGCGACTCGACCGGGAAGCCGTAATCCGGCTTCGGCTCCCGGAAGCCGAACATGTCCCAGTAGGCGACCTTGTGATTCGTCGCATGATAACTTGGAATCCAGTCGCAGCGCGCGCGCAAGACCCGGTCGAGCGCCTTGAGCGCCACGGTCAGTTCCTCGACGCCGTCGGCCCGGCCGGCGATCTCGATCAGCGCGTCGACCGCCTCGTCCTTCGTGCCGGGATAGTTGCGGGAGGAAGGCAGGTCCGCCGAGCGCGAGTGGAACAGGTCGGTGAGCGAATCGCGGCCGGGAAGCGCGCTCAGC
Organism: Pseudomonadota bacterium; assembly: GCA_023419995.1. Taxonomy (GTDB): domain Bacteria; phylum Pseudomonadota; class Alphaproteobacteria; order Rhizobiales; family Rhizobiaceae; genus Aerobium. Next base: position 6,849 of record JAEZXF010000015.1, read on the forward strand.
GACTGGGCGGCGAGCACGACGTCGTAGTTGAAGTCGCGCTGGCGCGCCTGGTACTGCGTCGCGTCGACCCGGTTGATGCTGGCGTCCACCCCGATGGCCTGGAGGTTCTCCACGAACGGGCCGGTGATGCGCACCAGCCCTTCCTCCTGCGCCAGGAACTCGACCTTCAGCGTCTCGCCCTGCGCGTTGACCAGGCGCGGTCCCCGCCGCGTCCAGCCCGCCTCGGCGAGCAGCCGGCTGGCCTCCTGCAGTGCGGCGCGGTTGCGCCTCGCGCCGTCGCTGACCGGGAAGGTGTAGACCTCGCCGAACACCTCGTCCGGCACGCGCCCGCGCAGCGGCTCGAGCAGCGCCAGCTCCTCGGGCGAGGGCGCGCCCTCGGCCTTGAACGCCGACTTCTCGAAGCAGGAATTGGAACGGGTATAGGCGTCGTGGAACAGGTTGCGGTTGGTCCATTCGAAGTCGAAGCACAGGCCGATGGCGCGGCGCACGCGCGCGTCCCGGAACTGCGCCCGCCGCTGGTTCGGCGCCCAGGACTGCAGGGCCGGCCGCAGCTCGCCGGGGAACTCGCGCATCACCACCCGCTTGTCGCGGACCGCGGGGAAATCGTACTCGGTCGCCCACACCCGCGCCGTGAACTCCTGGCGGAAATGGATCTCGCCCTTCTTGAACGCCTCGAATGCGGCCTGCCGCTCCTGGAAGAACTCGATGCGCAGCCGGTCGAAATGGTTGAGGCCGCGGTTGACCGGCAGGTCGGCCGCCCAGTAGTCGGCGACCCGCTCGTACTCGATCGAGCGGCCGGGAACGACGTTGCCGACGCGATACGGCCCCGAGCCGAGCGGCGCCCTGATCTGCGAGGCGTCGAAACGGTTCTCCGCGAAATACGCCTTCGACAGGATCGGGAAGCCGACGACCGTGAACACGGTGCGCGGCGACTGCCTGCCCGAGAAGACGAGGCGCAGCGTGTGAGGATCCGTCGCCGTCGCCTCGACCATCTCGGTCAGCGGCAGCATCAGCCTCGGATGGCCTTCTTCCTTGAGGATGTTGAAGGTGAAGGCGGCATCCTCGGCCGTCAGCGGCGACCCGTCGTGGAAACGCGCCGGCCGCCGCGGGGCG
>JAEZXF010000142.1 GCA_023419995.1 Pseudomonadota bacterium
GGTAGAGCATGCGGATGCCGGCCGCACCGCGCTGCCGGATCGCGCGGGCGAACGCGCCCGTCTCGACCACGTCGCGCACCAGGTCCGGCCTGCCGAACAGGCTGGCATAGCCCGAGAACGTCCCGTCCCCGTCGACCTTGCCGATCGTGCTGCCGGCGAACTTCCGCTCGCATGCGGCGATGGCCATGGCGTCATTCATTCGTGTCGCTCCGCTTGTGTCCGTGGGGGGCGAAGAGACGCAGGATCGGGCCGAGCGCCCACCACGCGCACAGGCTCGCCGCCGCCGAGCCCATCAGCATCGCCTCAAACGGGCCGATAATGCCCTCGATGCCGAGCTCCGCCGCGAGCTTGAGGCCGGCCGCCCCGCCGAAGACCAGCCCGCTCGCCACGCCGACGCCGAAGCGGATGCCCGCTTCGCGCCGGCCCTCCGGCAGCATGTAGGCGAGCGAGATAGCCGAGCCGGCGACCGCGCCCGCCGCCCTTGCCAGCCAGATCCAGGCGCCGTCCGTCATCTCGGTCACGCCGGTGGAAAGTTCAGGTTCGAGGGCCATATCCGACAGCTTCCCGTTTCTCGTCGTCCGTCAGGAAATCGGCGGCGCTGACGCGCGCCCACAACGCCTCGCGCTCGGCCGCGAGCCCGTCGACGCGGTCCGCATCGGGCTCGAGCCGGAGGTCGGCACCGAAGGCCGGCGCCAGCCACGCCGCGATCTCGGTCGCGGTCCGCGCCACCAGCGGCAGCACGGTCATGCGGTAAAAGGCCCGGTTGGCCTCCTGGTAGTTGGCATAGGTGTTGTCGCCGGGAATGCCGAGGATCATCGGCGGCACCCCGAAGGCGAGCGCTATGTCGCGGCAGGCCGCGTTCTTCGCCTCGATGAAATCCATGTCCCTGGGCGTCAGGCCCATCGCCTTCCAGTCGAGCCCGCCTTCGAGCAGCAGCGGCCGCCCGGCCGCGCGCGCCGGAGTAGCCGTCCTCCAGCTCGGTCTTCAGTCGCTCGTACTGGTCCTCCGTCAGGTTGCCGCCTTCCTTGGGCGCATAGACCAGCGCGCCGGACGGGCGGGCCGAGTTGTCGAGCAGCGCCTTGTTCCAGCGGCCGGCCGCGTTGTGGATGTCGAGCGCCATCAGCGCCGCCTGCAGCGGCGGAAACCCGTAGTGGTCGTCGAGCGGGTGAAAGAGCCTGAGATGCGCCACGCCGCCGCCTGCCCCGCCGCCCGCCCGGCCGAGCGCGATCCGGCGTTTCGCCGGCCCTTCGCGGTGCTCGACGGCGACGGGCCAGCCCGAGGCGTCGGCGACCACCGCCACCCGGGCGGGGCGCAGCACGTGCAGCTCGCGCGCCGCGCCCGCCTCGACCATCTCGAGATAGGCGGTGCCCGACATCAACAGGTGGCCGTAGACGGTCTCCATGAAGCTCGAGCCGGCGCAGCGCGGGTTCGGCCGGGCCAGCAGGCCGAGCAGCGGGTGCTCGGAAAGCTCGGCCGCCCCTTCATAGAGCAGCCACGGCACGGCGGCGGCCGCCTCGGCGATCATGCGCACCGCCCGGTGCACCACCGGGTTGCGCATGTAGCCCTCGCGGGCGAGCTCCCCGTAGTCGCCGCGGGTCCAGCGGGCATCCGCCTGCCCGTGCAGCGCCACGAAGCCGAAGCCGGCGTCCTTCGTCTCGGCGCGCGCGACCGCGCCCGCCGGGCGTTTCGCCCACGGCCAGTTCCATCCCATCGTCGGTTCCCGTTCAGCTCAGATTTCTGATCCGCGGCCGCCCGGCGTGACCGAGCAGAAGCTCGCTTACCGCCCAGACGAGGGCATCCACCCGGTCTGGCGAACGCCCGCCGGAAAGGCCCTCGGGGCCGAAATCGCACATCTCGTCCTCGAGTTCGGGAAAGCGGGCGGCATGCACCACGCGTCCCTGCGCATAGAGCGCGGCGACCGGCTCGGCGCGCAGCCACTTGCCCCGGCTGGCGCGCACCTCCTTCACCGGCACGGTCGGGTCGACGGTGCGCAGCACCGCCGCGACCATGTCGCCGCCCTGGTTCACCTCGGCGACGATGCTGTCCGCCTCGTATTCGCGATAGAGCGCCACGGCCCGCGCCGCCCAGTCCTGCGGCCGGGCGGCGGCAAGGGAGGCGTCCCGCAGCACCACGGCACGGTCAGCGTCGTCCAGCGCCGCCACGACGATGCCGCAGGCATCCGAGGTCCGGCGCGACGTCGCGGGCGGGTCGACCGCCACCACGATCCGCCTCAGCGCACCGTGGTCGCCGCCGGCCGCCTCCAGCATCGTCCGGCTCCACAGGGCGTCGGCCCGGTCCTCTATCAGCTCTCCGTCCAGTTCCTGCCGCGCCAGGCGCGTGCCGGCGTAGCGCGCCCTGACGGCCGCGATGAAGCCGTCCGAAAGGTTCGCCGCGTTCTCCTCGGTGCGCATGCGCGTCACCGCGAAGCCCGGATCGGCGAGAAGCCGCCTGAACAGCGGCATCGGCCGCGGCGTCGTGGTGACGAGCTGCCGCGGCTCCTCGCCCAGCCTCAGGCCGAACTGCAGCATGTCGAAGCAGGCGTCGGCGTTCTTCCATTTGGCCAGCTCGTCGCACCATGTGGCCTCGAACTGCGGCCCGCGAAGGCTTTCGGGGTCTTCCGACGAGAAGGCCTGCGCCACCGCGCCGCTGTCCCAAAGCAGCCTGCGCCGGGTCGGCTCGTAGCGCGGACGGCTCCAGCGCGAGACCGTCGCGATGCCGGAAGGTCCGTCCACCATCACCTCGCGCACGTCGCCCAGCGTCTCGCCGACCAGCGCAATGCGCATGTACCTCGTTCCTCGCGAGAACGGCGGGAAGCCCCGCACCAGCGCATTGACCCATTCGGCGCCGAGCCGCGTCTTGCCCGAGCCGCGCCCGCCGACGACCAGCCAGTTGCGCGCCGCTGCGCCCGGTCCGTATTGCGGCCCGCGCGCCAGTCCCAGCCATTCAAGGCTCGCCAGCAGAAGCTGCCTCGGGGTGAACGTCGCTTCCAGCCATCCCTTCTGCGAGGTGGCGGGCAAGGTCGCGGATCTGCCGGTCGAGCTTGTCGAGGATCGCTGCAATGTCGGCATCCCGCTCCAGCTCTCTTTCCTTCGCGCCGTCCTCGTCGCGCGTGATCTCGCCGATCTTGGCGAGGATGCGGGCCGTCGCGGCCAGTTCGGCGATGCCCGCCTTGTCGAGCGGGGCATGGTCGTCCCCGGCGCGAAGCTGCTCGCGCTCGATCCGCGCCAGCAGCCGGTCATGCACCCTGGCGATCCGCTCCTGCCGCGAAAGTCCGCCTTCCGCGGCACCCTTCCAACCCTGCCGCGCCGCGCGCTCCTCCAGCGCTGCGGCATTCAGCCGGCAGGCCAGCGCGACGCGGACCACCGGCACGCCCCACTCCTCGACGAGCGCGCGCCTTTCCGCCCAGACAGCCTGTGCCCCGACCGAAACCATCATCCATCCCGAAAAGGAGAAACACCGCCGGCCCGGAGTCGCGATCCCGGCCAATCCTGCCGGCCGGCGCACTTTTCCGACGATAGTGAAACCCTACCAGACGACCGTCACGGTGTCAAGAATATATTCCTATTCATTCCGAATTTCCGCGATCACCCTCGTTTTACCGCCGGGCTCCTTGTGGGCGGCGGCGAAATCGGCAAGAACACGGGCAGCAGGTCCTCCGTCCCTTGCCCTGAATCCGCCCGGTTGCGATTCGAGTCTGGCCGAGGAGCGGCGGTGTGGGCGTAGACGCGATGTTCAATCCGTTCAGGAAACGCAAATCGAGGGTGCCGCGGGCGACGAGGCTGCTCGCCGTCGACGCCTGGATCGATTCGTCGCTCTACGAAGCGGGTTTCCGCGCGCGCGAGGCCTGGGAGAACCTCACCATCTTCTTCCGCCGCTTCCGCGTGAAGGGCTGGCGGCGCGGCCTGGTCGAGCTTGCCAGCGAAGGCTTTACCATGGGCACGGTCGGCACCATCGTGCTTCTCGCCCTCGCCCTGCCGGCCTTCGAGGAGACCGCGAAGGACTGGCGCTCGCAGGGCGACTACGCCGTCACCTTCCTCGACCGCTACGGCAACGAGATCGGCCAGCGCGGCATCATCCAGCGCGACTCGGTGCCGGTCGACGAGATTCCCGACCACGTCATCAAGGCGGTTCTGGCCACCGAGGACCGCCGCTTCTTCGAGCATTTCGGCATCGACTTCATCGGCCTCGCCCGCGCGCTGAGCGAGAACGTCCGCGCCAATTCGGTGGTCCAGGGCGGCTCGACGCTAACGCAGCAGCTCGCCAAGAACCTGTTCCTCACCAACGAGCGCTCGATGGAGCGCAAGATCAAGGAAGCCTATCTCGCACTCTGGCTGGAATGGAACCTGACGAAGAAGGAGATCCTCCAGCTCTATCTCGACCGCGCCTATCTCGGCGGCGGCACGTTCGGCATCGCCGCCGCGTCGGACTTCTATTTCAACAAGGGGGTGAAGGAGCTGACCCTCGCCGAGGCCGCGATGGTCGCCGGCCTGTTCAAGGCGCCCGGCAACTACGCGCCGCACATCAACCTTCCCGCCGCGCGCGGCCGCGCCAACGTCGTCCTGTCCAATCTCGTCGACGCCGGCTTCATGACCGAGGGGCAGGTGCTCTCCGCCCGCCTCCACCCGGCCACCGCCGTCGACCGCGCCGGGCGCGAGACGCCGGACTACTTCCTCGACTGGGCGTTCGAGGAGGTCAAGAAGATCGCGCCGAAGAACGGGCCGCACGCGCTCGTCGCCCGCACCACGCTCGACATGGACCTGCAGAACGCGGCGGAGGAATCGGTCGAGTTCCACCTGCGCCAGCACGGCCAGGCCTATCGCGTCTCCGAGGGTGCGATGGTGATGATGGAGACCAACGGCGCCGTGCGCGCCATCGTCGGCGGCCGCGACTACGCGCGCAGCCAGTTCAACCGCGCCACCCGCGCGCTGCGCCAGACCGGCTCGTCCTTCAAGCCCTATGTCTACACCGCGGCGATGGAGGCCGGTTTCACGCCCGACTCGGTCATATCCGACGCGCCGATCAACTGGGGCGGCTGGATGCCGCGCAACTACGGGCGCGGCTATGCCGGCCGTGTCACGCTCGCTGCCGCCCTCATCCGCTCCTACAA
>JAEZXF010000162.1 GCA_023419995.1 Pseudomonadota bacterium
CGCCCCCCCCGCCGCGCCCCGCGATGCGGCCGCGGCCGGGCTCGATTGCGAGACGGCGGCGCTCGCCGGCGACATCGCCGACGAGGCGCTGTCCGAGAACCTCGTCGCGCTCGCCTTCCGGCGCTTCGGCCGGCTGGACGTCGCCGTCAACAATGCCGGCATCGTGCACGACTTCATGAAGCTGCCGCAGACGCCGTCCGAGGTCGCCCGGCGGGTGTTCGACATCGACCTGCTCGGCATGTTCTTCGCGCTGAAGCACCAGCTTCCCGCGCTCGAACGCCAGGGCAAGGAGGCCGGCATCAGGAGCGCCGTCGTCAACATCGCCTCGGTGGCCGGCATCGCCGGCGCGCCCCGCCTTGCCGTCTATGCGGCGGCGAAGCACGGCGTCGTCGGCCTGACGCGCTCGGCCGCGGCCGAATATGCCGGCAAGGGCATCCGCATCAACGCGGTCTGCCCCTCCTTCGCGCGCACCGCCATGGTGACCGGCGTCCTCGGCGAGGACAACCCGCAGGGCGAGGCCGAGCTGACGCGCGGCGTGCCGATGCGCCGGCTGGCCGAGGTGGACGAGATCATCGAGGTGATCCTGTTCGCCGCCGACCCGAAGAACTCGTTCATGACCGGCCAGACGCTCGCCGCCGACGGCGGCATCACCGCGATCTGAAGCGGCGTTCCGTCGCATCCCGCGGGACCGGCAGCCCCGAAGATGCCGGCCTCCAAACGTCTGTACCGTCGTCGGCACGGGGAGTGAACGGAAACATGCATTTCTAAAGCCTAATTTAAGCAGTTCGTGCAAGGGTCCGTCGCTAGAACGACAGCGACCGGAAACGCACGAGGAAAAGGTGAACGTCTCGGTCTTCAGGCGCAGCAGGGCAACGAGATCCCTCTTCCGGGCAACGAACATCCCGGCCATCCTGGCCCTGTTCGTCATCACGGTGGCGTGGCTCGTGGCCGAGCGGCAGAACCAGCGCGTGTTCGACCAGGGGCAGCGCACGACCGTCCTGCACCAGATGAGCCTCGTGCGCGCCCGCCTCGAAGGCAATGTCAGCGGCAACATCCAGCTTGCCCGCGGCCTCGTCGCCACCCTCGTCACCGAACCGGACATGAACCAGAAGCGGTTCTCGGCCCTCGCCGGCAACCTGCTGCACAAGAAGTCCCAGATCCGCAACTTCGCCGCCGCCGAGGGCCTCGTCGTCACCCTCGTCCATCCGCTCGAGGGCAACGAGCAGGCGCTCGGGCTGGACTACAGCACCAACGCGTCGCAGCGCGAGGCGACCGAGAGGGCGCGCGACACCGGCGACCTGGTCCTCGCCGGCCCGCTCGATCTCGTCCAGGGCGGCCGCGGCGTCATCGGCCGGCTGCCGGTGTTCATCCCCGAGGCCGGCGGCGACAGCCACTTCTGGGGCATCGTCTCGGCCGTGGTCGACATCGACCGCCTCTACGAGGACAGCGGCATGTTCGATCCCGACCTGCCGATCGAGATCGCCCTGTCCGGCCAGGACGGGCTCGGCGCCAGCGGCGGGCTGTTCTACGGATCGCCGCAGACGCTGGCCGACAATCCCGTCGTCGCCGAGGTCGTGCTGCCCTCGGGCGCGTGGCGGATCGCCGCGACGCCGAAGGGCGGCTGGGCCCACACCCCCACCAACCTGTGGACGCTGCGCTTCCTGCTCCTGTTCGCCGGCGCGCTCATCATGGTCCCGGCGATGGTCACCGGCCGGCTGATCGAGGAGCGCCAGCGCAACATCCGCACGCTGCGCCGGCGCGAGGCGCAGCTCGGCAAGCTGTCGCGCCGCCTGCGGCTGGCGCTCGACACGTCGAAGGTCGCGGTGTGGGAGATGGATATCGGCGACATCTCCCAGTACTGGGACGACCGGATGAACGAGCTCTACGGCTATCCGGCCGACGGCGACCCGCGCAACAGCGGCCACTGGGAAGGGCGCGTCCACCCCGACGACCGCGAGCGGGCGAGCGAGGAGTTCCGCCGGGCCGCGATCGACGGCCGCTACAACTCCCAGTACCGCATCGTCCTCGACGACGGCACCGTGCGCCACATCCGCGCGATGGGCGCGGTCTACGAGGAGGCGGGCGCGCCGCCGCGCCTGATCGGCGTCAACTGGGACGTGACCGTCGACGTCAGCCTGGCCGAGGAGCTCAAGCGCGTCAACGCGCTGACCGAGGCGCGCAACGCCGAGCTCGAGCGTGCCCGGGCCCGCATCGAGCACAACGCCCTGCACGATTCGCTGACCCGGCTGCCCAACCGGCGCTATCTCGACGACCTCCTCGCCGACCATGCCGGGCGCTTCGCCAGCGAGGGCGAGCGTGCCGCCCTCCTCCAGATCGACCTCGACCGCTTCAAGCAGATCAACGACACGCTCGGCCACGCCGCCGGCGACGCCATGCTGATCCATGCCGCGACCGTGCTGAGGGCCGCCACCGGCGAGAACGACTTCGTCGCCCGTGTCGGCGGCGACGAGTTCGTGGTGGTGCGGCGCTGGAAGGCCGGAGAGGCCGATGCCGGCGCCAGCGAGCTCTCCGAGCTCGCCGAGACCATCATCGAGCGCATGCAGGAGCCGATGTTCTTCCTCGGCCACGACTGCCGCGTCGGCGTGTCGATCGGCATCGCCACCGACACGGATTCGCTGGCCGACCCGCTGCGTCTGCTGGTCAATGCCGACATCGCGCTCTACCGCGCCAAGGACCGCGGCCGCAACCGCCACCAGTTCTTCAACGAAGCCCTGCAGGCGGAGATCATCACCACCAAGCGGGTGGCCGACGACATTCTTTCCGGCCTCGAGCAGGACCAGTTCGTCGCCCACTACCAGCCGCAGTTCTGCGCCCGGACGCTCGATGTCATCGGCGTCGAGGCGCTCGCCCGCTGGAATCACCCCAAGGACGGCCTCCTGCCCCCCGGCGCCTTCATGCGCATTGCCGAGGAGCTGAACGTCGTCGCGTCCATCGACAGGGTGGTTCTCGAGAAGACGCTGCTCGATTTCCACGCCTGGGAGGAAATCGGCCTCGGCATCCCCAAGGCGTCCGTCAACGTTTCGGCGCGCCGTCTGCAGGACGAGGAGCTGATCTACAGCCTCAGGAAGATGAACATCCGCCCCGGCGCGATCGCATTCGAGCTGGTCGAGTCGATCTTCCTCGACGACAATGACGACCTGACCGCCTGGAACGTCGAGAAAATCAAGGATCTGGGCATCGACATCGAGATCGACGATTTCGGCACCGGCTACGCCTCGATCGTCAGCCTGATGAAGCTCAGCCCGCGCCGGCTCAAGATCGACCGCCAGCTCGTCATGCCCATCGTCCACTCGGCCGGCCAGCGCCAGCTCGTCGGCTCGATCATCGACATCGGCCATTCGCTCGGCATTGAGGTGCTGGCCGAGGGCGTCGAGACCATGGAGCACGCAAAGGTGCTGAAATCGCTCGGCTGCGATGCCCTCCAGGGTTACGCCTTCGCCCGGCCGATGAGCCGCGGCGATCTCGTCGAGTTCGTCCAGTCGCGCCGCTGGCGCAAGGCGTCCTGACGACGGGTCAGGCGTCGGCGTCGCGCGCCGCCTCGGCCAGGAAGGCGAAGGCGTAGTCGCTGAACGAGCGCCAGCATTCCACCCGGAACGCGTCCTCGCCCGTGCGCCAGATCACGACCTCGATCTTGCCGAGCACCGTGCGCGAGCAGGCGCCGACCGGGAACGCCCCCGGCGACAGGTCCTGCGGGCAACCCGCCGACAGCGTCGCCTCCGCGCCCCGCCCGGCGACGACGATGCCGACATTGCGGTGCGAGACGTCGACCGCCGAATGGAACGCCTGCACCCCGGCCAAAGACTCCGCGAGCCCGTCCGCGCCGGTGTCGATCACCAGCCACTCGTCCGGCCCGAGCCACAGCGCGGCCCGGCTGCCCTCGACGGCCGAGGTCTTCGGCTTCGTCGGCAGGGCGACGCCCAGCGCCTTCGACAG